>NZ_CP134987.1 GCF_039365365.1 Buchnera aphidicola (Astegopteryx bambusae) | reverse complement strand
AACTTTTAATGGATTATTAATTTTATAAAACATAAATTTATTATCATGAATAATATAAGAAGATTTTCCATGCATAATTTTGTTTAATAATTTTATTTTTCCCCCAAAAGCTTCTATTAATGCTTGATGACCTAAACATATTCCTAACATTGGATTTATAAATTTAAATTTTTCTATTATTCTCATCATACATCCAGATTTTGATGGAATACTTGGTCCTGGAGAAAACAAAATTATTTTTTTTTTATCATGTTTTATAATATTGCATATATGTTTTTCTGATTCATCATTTCTATAAATGCATACATTATGTCCTAATGTTTTTAATTGTTCTGATATATTATATGTAAATGAATCTATATTATCTAATATAAAAATGTTAGACATAAAATTTTTTCTCAACTTTTATTTTAAAAAAATAATTTAAATTGTTACATGCATGCGTTAAAAATTTTTTTGTAAAAGATTTATATAAAATTAAAAAAAATTACACATGCATATAATTTAATACGAAGAAAAAATAAATTATATTTCTAAAAAATTATTTAGAAAGCCATTTTATAGTATTTTTTAATAATTTATTTCCTAAAGGAGTTAAAATAGATTCAGGATGAAATTGAAAACTACATATTTTGTACTTTTTACTTCTTACAGACATTATTATTTTGTTATAATATGAATTTACTACAAAATTTTTAGGAACTTCATCACAAGTCCAAGAATGATATCTAGCAACTTTTAATGGATTATTAATTTTATAAAACATAAATTTATTATCATGAATAATATAAGAAGATTTTCCATGCATAATTTTGTTTAATAATTTTATTTTTCCCCCAAAAGCTTCTATTAATGCTTGATGACCTAAACATATTCCTAACATTGGATTTATAAATTTAAATTTTTCTATTATTCTCATCATACATCCAGATTTTGATGGAATACTTGGTCCTGGAGAAAACAAAATTATTTTTTTTTTATCATGTTTTATAATATTGCATATATGTTTTTCTGATTCATCATTTCTATAAATGCATACATTATGTCCTAATGTTTTTAATTGTTCTGATATATTATATGTAAATGAATCTATATTATCTAATATAAAAATGTTAGACATAAAATTTTTTCTCAACTTTTATTTTAAAAAAATAATTTAAATTGTTACATGCATGCGTTAAAAATTTTTTTGTAAAAGATTTATATAAAATTAAAAAAAATTACACATGCATATAATTTAATACGAAGAAAAAATAAATTATATTTCTAAAAAATTATTTAGAAAGCCATTTTATAGTATTTTTTAATAATTTATTTCCTAAAGGAGTTAAAATAGATTCAGGATGAAATTGAAAACTACATATTTTGTACTTTTTACTTCTTACAGACATTATTATTTTGTTATAATATGAATTTACTACAAAATTTTTAGGAACTTCATCACAAGTCCAAGAATGATATCTAGCAACTTTTAATGGATTATTAATTTTATAAAACATAAATTTATTATCATGAATAATATAAGAAGATTTTCCATGCATAATTTTGTTTAATAATTTTATTTTTCCCCCAAAAGCTTCTATTAATGCTTGATGACCTAAACATATTCCTAACATTGGATTTATAAATTTAAATTTTTCTATTATTCTCATCATACATCCAGATTTTGATGGAATACTTGGTCCTGGAGAAAACAAAATTATTTTTTTTTTATCATGTTTTATAATATTGCATATATGTTTTTCTGATTCATCATTTCTATAAATGCATACATTATGTCCTAATGTTTTTAATTGTTCTGATATATTATATGTAAATGAATCTATATTATCTAATATAAAAATGTTAGACATAAAATTTTTTCTCAACTTTTATTTTAAAAAAATAATTTAAATTGTTACATGCATGCGTTAAAAATTTTTTTGTAAAAGATTTATATAAAATTAAAAAAAATTACACATGCATATAATTTAATACGAAGAAAAAATAAATTATATTTCTAAAAAATTATTTAGAAAGCCATTTTATAGTATTTTTTAATAATTTATTTCCTAAAGGAGTTAAAATAGATTCAGGATGAAATTGAAAACTACATATTTTGTACTTTTTACTTCTTACAGACATTATTATTTTGTTATAATATGAATTTACTACAAAATTTTTAGGAACTTCATCACAAGTCCAAGAATGATATCTAGC
>NZ_CP134986.1 GCF_039365365.1 Buchnera aphidicola (Astegopteryx bambusae) | reverse complement strand
AATATTTTTTCTCAATAAAAAAGTTTCTTTATAAAATATATTTTGTATAAAAAAATAAAAATATTCTACAATTTATTTTTTTATTTATATATTAAAAATATTTTTCATTTAAATAAAAAAATTTCAATAAATTATTAAAATTTTTCATATAATAAAAAACATAAATACATTATAATTTATATTTTTATATTTGTTCAAAAAATATAAAATATATTATTTTAATAAAAATAAAATATTAATTAAAATATTTATATAAATGTATTATTATTTATTAAAATAATATATTTTAAATATTTTTAAAAATACATTACAAATATTACATAAAATATATAAAAATGTTAAGGTAAATTTATAAAAATGGAAAAAATAATTGCTAATATAATATATGCCTCAAGATGGTTAATGTTTCCTGTATATGTCGGTTTATCATTTGGATTTATTTTACTAACTTTAAAATTTTTTCAACAAGTTATTTGTGTTATTCCTGAAATTTTCAGTATGTCAGAGTCCGGATTAGTTTTAATAGTATTATCTTTAATAGATATAGCTTTAGTAGGAGGACTATTGGTAATGGTTATGTTTTCAGGATACGAAAATTTTATCATGAAAATGGAAAAAGCAAAAGAAAATAAAAATAGACTTAGTTGGATGGGTACAATGGATGTAAATTCAATAAAAAATAAAGTAGCTTCTTCTATAGTTGCAATATCTTCTGTTCATTTATTAAGAATATTTATGAATACAGAAAAAATATTAGACAACAAAATAATGTGGTATGTAATAATACATATAACATTTATAATATCTGCTTTTGGTATGGCATATATAGATAAAATGAGTAAAAAAAAATATAATCATAAATAAAAAATAATTTTTTAAAATAAAATTTAAATAATATAATAAAAATATTTTTATATAAAAAAAATTAAAAAAAATATTTTAAAGTAAGTTTTTTATTTCTTAAAATTAAAATACAAAATTTTTTTTAATATTTTTTATATAAATTTAATATAAAAATTTTTTAAATTTATATATTTTTTATTTTATATATTATAAAAATTAATAAAATATTTTTTTTGTTATTTTACAAAAAATATTACTGTGAATTAGTAAAATTTTTATTAATAATTTTATATTTTCTTATACTATTTAAAACATTAATTATAGATAATACATAAGATTTTGTAAAACTAGAAGTAATTTTTTCCCCATAAAAATTTAATTTTTTATATGATATAGAGATTTTTACTTTATTCAAAATATTTTTTTTATAATTTTTAGATTCTGAAGAAAATCTTTTTAATTTTATATTATTTATTTTAGAAATTTTTCTTAACAATTTTAAAGTTGAGTGAACAAAACTTGATTTATAAAAAATAGACATTTTTTTAATTTCTTTTCCACATTTTAATTTTATTAAAATTTTACTTTTATTATCATATTTTTTTAAGATTTCCAAATAAATCAATTTAAAATATTTATTTTCTTTATAAAAATTTTTTGTAAATGCTAAAGATTCTAAATCATAATTAAACACTCTTCCTTGTTTATCTGCTAATTTTATAAAATTTTTATAAAGCTTATTCAAATCATATTTTTCTTTTGAATATCCCATATTTTTCATGCAAAATTTTATAGCAGCTCTTCCTGATCTTGATGTCAAGTTAAAATCTCTTTTTTTTGAACCAATTGTTTCTGGAGAAATTATTTCATAATTTTTTCTATTTTTTAAAATACCATCTTGGTGTATACCAGAAGAATGTGAAAAAGCATTTTTACCAATTATAGGTTTATTTTGTGAAATTTTAAAATTACATATTTGACTTATTTTTTTACTAGTTTTATATATATTTTTAATGTTTATATTAGTTTTAAAATTTAAAATATCTTTTCTAGTGTTTATAGTCATAATTATCTCTTCTAAAGCGGTATTACCAGATCTTTCACCTATACCACATATTGTACCTTCTATTTGTCTAGCACCATTTTGTATTGCAGTTATAGAATTTCCTGAAGCCATTCCTAAATCATTATGACAATGCACTGATAATTTTGCTTTATCTATATTAGGAACCCTATTCATTATATTATTTATTATTTTTGAAAATTCTGAAGGTATAGTATATCCTACAGTATCTGGTATATTTATTGTAGTAACACCATGTTCTATTACTTTTTCTATTATTTTACATAAATTATCTATTTTTGTTCTAACTGCATCTTCACAAGAAAATTCTATATCATCAGTATATTTTTTAGCTCTCAAAACTGATCTAACTGACATATCTAATATATCTGTAAAATTTTTTTTCAACTTATATTTTATATGAAGATCAGAAGTTCCAATAAACAAATGAATTCTAAATAATTTGTTATAACTATATTTCATAGCTTTATAAGCTGTATCAATATCTTTGTCAATACACCTAGCTAAACTACATATTTTACTATTTTTGATATGTTTAGAAATTAATTTAACTGATTTAAAATCTTCTGGAGAAGAAATAGGAAATCCTGCTTCTATTATATCTATCCCCATTTTTTCTAATAAAATTGCAATTTTTAATTTTTGTAAAGAAGTTAAACTATATAATAAAGATTGCTCACCATCTCGTAAAGTAGTATCAAATATAATAATATTTTCTTTCATATATTTCTATCCTTAAAAGATTTATAATAAAATTATATAAATATTAAAAATAAATTTTATTATAATATAATATTAAATTTTAATAAAATTTATTTTTCTTTTCATATTCTTCTATTTTTTTCTTATATTTAATAGTATAATCTATTCTATCTAATCCGTTTACTATACAGTAATGATAAAATGAATTTATTTTAAAAAAATAATTTTTATCCATTATATTTACATATTTTTTAACTAAATTTATTTTTGCTATAATTATTTTATTGTTTTCTGTTAAATAAAATATTTCATCTATTATTTTTTTTGAAAATACAATAAGTAAAATACCATTATTAAAACTATTATTATAAAATATATCTGAAAAACTAGAAGATAAAATCACTCTAAATCCAAAATCTTTTATTGCCCATACAGCATGTTCTCTAGAAGAACCACACCCAAAATTTTCTCTTGTTAGCAAAACACTAGAATTTTTATAAATATTTTTATTTAATATAAATTTTTTATTTATATTTTTTATATTATTTTCCAAATATCTCCAATTAAAAAATAAATATTTCCCAAAACCATTTTTAGTTATTTTCTTCAAAAATTGTTTTGGGATTATTATATCAGTATCTATATTAGATACATTTAATGGTAAAATTTTACCAACATGCTTTGTAAATTTTTTCATTTTATAAATATTTAATCCTATTATTATTTTTTTAATTTAAATTTCTCTAACATCTACTATTTTTCCGTATATAGCTGCAGCTGATGCCATTGCAGGACTAGCTAAATGAGTTCTGCCTCCTAATCCTTGTCTACCTTCAAAATTTCTATTACTAGTAGATATACACCTTTCTCCAAAATTTAATTTATCTTCATTCATTGCTAAACACATAGAACATCCAGGTAATCTCCATTCAAATCCTGATTCAATAAAAATTTTATCTATTCCTTCTTTTTCTGCTTGTAATTTAACACTCTTAGATCCTGGCACTACTATAGCTTTAACATTTTTATGAACTTTTTTATTAATTAAAATTTTTGCAGCTTCTCTTAAATCTTCAATTCTAGAATTTGTGCAAGATCCTATAAAAACCTTATCTATTTTAATATTCTTTAAATATTCACCAGCATGTAAATTCATGTACTTTAATATTTTTATAACATTTTCTTTTTCATAAAAATTTTTATATTTACTAATTGAAGGTATTTTTTCATTAATATCAATAGTTTGACTTGGATTAGTACCCCAAGTAATTTGAGGAGATAAATTTTTAATATTAAAAAAAAATTTTTTATCAAAAAAAGAATGTTTATCCGATTTTAACGTTTTCCAATAATTTTTCGCTTTTGTCCAAAGTTTTTCTTTTGGAGAATATTTTTTATTTTTTAGATATTCATAAGTTTTTTTATCTGGAGATATTATTCCTGATTTTGCTCCTAATTCTACAGACATATTACAAATTGTCATTCTTCCTTCCATACTTAGACTAGATATAGTATCACCACAAAATTCTATAACATAACCATTACCTATTGAAGTACTTAATTTTTTTATTATATATAATATAATATCTTTTGCATAAACATATTTAGGTATTTTACCAGAAATTTTTATTTTCATATTTTTATATCTAATTTGTGGTAAAGTTTGTGTAGTCAAAACATGTTCTACTTCAGAAGTTCCAATTCCAAATGATAATGCTCCAAATGCTCCATGAGTAGACGTATGAGAGTCTCCACAAACAATAGTAGATCCGGGCAATGTTAATCCATTCTCTGGACCTATTACGTGTACTATACCTTGTTTAGGATGATTTAAATCAAATAATTTTATTTTATGTAATTTACAATTTTTTATTAATTCTTTTATTTGAATATATGAAAATTTTTCAAATTTATGTATATTTTTTTTTTTAGTAGAAACATTATGATCCATTGTAGCAAAAGTTTTTTTTGGCATTCTTACATATCTACCCTTTTCTTTCATAGAAAAAAATGCTTGAGGTGATGTAACTTCATGTAATAAATGTAAATCTATATAAATTAAAGGTGTTTCATTTTTTTTTTCATATATTAAATGAGAATTATATAACTTCTCATACAAAGTATTTTCTTTTTTCATTTTTTTCCTATTTTTTTTTTTTAAAAATATCTGCAATTATGTTACCCATTTTTTCAGTAGAAACATAATTTTTATTATAACTAATGTCTTTAGTTCTATATCCAAGTTTTAATGCTTCTTTTACAGAGTCATTAATATTTTTAGATATTTTTTTTTCTTTTATAGAATATTTTAACAACATTGAAAGAGATAAAATTTGAGCTATAGGATTTGCAATATTTAAATTTTTAATATCTGGAGCTGAACCTCCTGATGGCTCATATAAACCAAAACCATCTTCATTTATACTCGCTGATGGTAACATACCTATTGATCCTATTATTGCAGCACATTCATCAGAAATTATATCGCCAAACATGTTTGAACATAATATTACATCAAAAGAGCTAGGATTTTTTATTATCTGCATAACAGCATTATCTATATATAAATGATTTAATTTTACATCACTATATTTTTTAGAAACTTCTTCTACAACATTTCTCCATAACATTGAACTTTTTAAAACATTAGATTTATCTATTGAAGTCAAATTTTTTTTTCTTTTTCTAGATATTTTAAAAGCAATGTTTGCTATTCTGTATATTTCTTTTCTATTATATTTTTCTGTGTCATAAGCATATTTTATATTCATATTACTATCATATTTAAATTTAGAATTTCCAAAATATATCCCACCTATTAACTCTCTAACACAAATTATATCTATACCATTCTTAATTATATTTTTCTTTAGCGGAGATAAATTTTTTATAGAAGAATATAATTTAGCGTGTCTAATATTACAAAACAAATTAAATTTTTTTCTTATAAATAATAATGAATCTTTTTCTAAAGAATTTTTTTTATAATCTATATTAAAATTTTTTTCTCCTATTGACCCAAATAAAATTGCATCAGAATTTTTACATCCTTCTATAGTTTCTAAAGGCATAACAGTATTATATTTTTTTAAAGCAGAATAACCAACTAAAAATTCTTTATAAGATATTTTTAAAGAATAAATTTTATTAATCAATTCTATTATTTTATATGCTTGTTTCATTACTTCAGGTCCAATTCCATCACCTGGTAAAATTGCTATTTTACATTTTTTAACATTTTTCATTTGATTTAAATTTTATTGTATAATATTAAAAAAAATATAAATAAAATTAATGTATTTTGTTTCACAAAAAATTTATATATTTTTTTTATTACATATTATTAAAAATAATTTATTTTACAAAAATTTACAAATTTTTTTTATTAAAAATTCTTATTAATATTTTTCATGTATAATTTCTTTTTTAAAAGATTTTAAATAATGTTATTTTGCATCTATTTCTTTGATTGCATATAAAAATTTTGTCACATGCATCTATTTTTAAAAAAAAAATATAAATAACAAACAATAGTAAAATTTTTTTAAAACAAAAAAATTTATATTTTAGTAATTTAATAAAACTTTGGTATAGGACAAGTAGCTAATTTTCTTAAATAATAATATTCAATATTTATTTGTTTTTTTAAACCTTTAGCTCCAAGAGTAGTCAACTCCATTACAGAATATCTTGCTACTAATGATCTTAAAATTTTTTGTTTAGCAATCTTTTCATCCATATAAAAAAATTTTTTAGCTTTAATACGTTTTCTATAAAAAATATGTTTCATATGTCTATATTTTAATATTCCTCTTATTCTTTTCTCTTTTCCTATTCTTTTAGCTTCTACAAAAGTAATTTTTTTTAATCCTTTTTTTACTAGCCCTTTATTTATCCATCCTAATTGTTGTTTTTTAGCATTATGTAATTTTTTATTAGATATACCGATTAATTCAAAAAATAACGGTGTTAACATTATCATTTTTGGAGTATAATTTCCTATTACCTTATCCCAAATTTTTTTACATTTTACAAAACCCATAGGTTCCATAAATTCTGTTATTAATCTAGAAGCTCTAGTAATAGATTTATTACCTGCTTTAGATATAGTAGATAAATTGCATTCATCAGCTAATTGTTCTACTGAAGCTTGAACTAAATCTGAAGTAATATTAAAATGATATATCATAGCTTTTACCATAACTCTCATAGCACATGCTCTATGTTCATTTAGTCTTCTTTTTCTATTTAATAAAACACCAGTATTAGGATTTTTAGGTTGTATTATATAATTAATTTCTGATCTTGCTACATCTACAAACGAAGCCATTTTCATTGCATAATTTATAAAAGCTGGTCTATTTTTATCTTTTTTAGGAGGTATAAATTTAGGATTTTTATTAAAAACATAATTTTTTCTATAATACAT
>NZ_CP134985.1:300000-411372 GCF_039365365.1 Buchnera aphidicola (Astegopteryx bambusae) | reverse complement strand
ATTTTATGTAAAAATATTTTACAACAATAAAATAAAGTTTATTAAAATTTCAAAAATAAAACAATACTAAATATTATATTAATATTTTAATAATAATATTTAAATTAAATATAAACTATAATTAAAACAATAAATAATTCTACAAAGTAGGATATATAGTAATATACTATTTAACTACAGTATTATTTATTAATTATATAATTAATATATTAACTAATATACTATTTAACTACAGTATTATTTATTAATTATATAATTAATATATTAACTAATATACTATTTAACTACAGTATTATTTATTAATTATATAATTAATATATTAACTAATATACTATTTAACTACAGTATTATTTATTAATTATATAATTAATATATTAACTAATATACTATTTAACTACAGTATTATTTATTAATTATATAATTTTATTTTTTTATTAAAAAAAATTTAACTTTATTAGTTTTTGTGTTTTAATATAAATTATTTATTTTTTATTACGAGTTATGTGCATGTTTGAAAATTATGTCAGCTTAATTGGTAGAACTAATGTAGGTAAATCTTCTTTATTTAATATGTTTCTTAATGATAATATTTCTATTTCTACAAGTTGTAAAAATTTTACTGTTGATTCTAAAGTAGCTTGTTTATGTAATTCTGATGAAAATTGTTTTTTGTTATCTGACAATGCTGGTATAAGAGAATTTAATGATGTTGATTTGTTTAATAAAATTAAAAAAAATATTTTTTATTATATTAAAAATTCTAAATTAATTTTATTTGTTATAAGTGCTATAGATGGAATAACATTTTTAGATATTGAAATTGCAAAAATTTTAAGAACTTTTAATAAAAAAGTTTTTTTAATAGTTAATAAATCAGAAAATTTTAATTTTTATACTTCTAATTTAGATTTTTATTCATTAGGTTTTAAGGATATATTTTTTACTTCTTCTTCTAATAATATAGGCATTAAAGATTTACTACATAATTTTATTGTACCATTTTTGAAAAAAAATAATTTTTTTTTTAGTTATAAGAAATGTATAGGAAATTTTTATTTTTTAAAAGATTTAAAAGTTTTGAAAAATTTTAATAAAAGTTTTACAACAATATCTGTTTTAGGAAAGCAAAATGTTGGAAAATCTACTTTTATAAATGCAATAGTTAATAAAAATAGATTAATTTCTAATAATTATTCTGGAACTACTACTGATAGTATTGAAGTTCCATTTTTATATAAAAAAAATAAATATATTTTTATAGATACTGCAGGAATTAAAAGATGTAAAGATTTTTCTTCTAAAATAGAATTTTTGTCTATAAGAAAATCTGTTGCATCTATAAAAAATAGTGATGTTATTTTATTAATAATTGATGCTACAAAAGATATTTCTAAATTAGATTTTTATATAGTTAATAAAATAATTTTGTTTGAAAAATGTTTTTTTATTTTAGTAAATAAGTGGGATTTATTAAGTGAAAATAAAAAAATAAGTTTTAAAAAAAAATTAAAATTTTTTTTAGATAAAATTATTTATGTTGATTATTTTTTTATTTCAGCAAAAAATAAATGTAATTTATTTTCTATATTCACGTCAATTAATAATATTAAAAGATTATTAAAAAAAAATTATTCTTCTTCTATTTTAACTAAAATATTAAAGAAAGTTATAAATAGGTATAAACCTCCTTTATTTAATAAAAAAAGAATAACATTAAAATATGCTAATTTAATTTCTAAAAGACCTTTTAGAATATTAATTCATGGTAATAGAGTTGAAGGAATAATTTCTTCTTATAAAAAATATTTAATAAATTCTTTTTCAAAATATTTATATTTAAAAAATATACCTTTAAAAATTTTCTTTAAAAAAAATAATAATCCATATATTTAAATATAAATATATAAATTTTTTTCTTTTATTTAGTATAATTAGAAGAATAATATGGTATTTTCACTACAATATTTTTTTTTCCTATTTTTGCTTGGCAAGAAAGTCTGCTATTTTCGTGTACGTTCCATGCTTTGTCTAATGTATCTTCTTCTTTTTCTGAACATTTTGAAAGTGATAAAAATCCTTTTTTTATTATACAATGACATGTAGTACATACACAAGATTTTTCACACGCATGTTCAATTTGTATTTTATTTCTTAAAGCAGCATTTAATATTGTTTCTCCAGTTTTAGCTTTTATTTCAGCTCCTTTAGGCAATATTATTTTATTTGGTAAAAATAAAATTTTTGGCATATTTATTCTCTTGTGATTTTTTTATATAAATATTTTATATACATATTATTTTTATTTCAATTTTTTTTTGAATAATTTTTTATTATTTTATTTTTGAAATTATTTTTTTAATAAATTTTAATTTTGTTAAAATATTTTTAGATTTTTCCCATTTTTTATTTTTTATGTTTATATATATTTTTTTATAATACATATGTTTTTTTTTTTTAATATTTTTTAAAAGTTGTTTTTTTTCTTTTTTATATTTTTTTGATTTTTTTATTTTTTCTATTTTTTTGTTTAATTTAAAAATATATATTAAAAATTTTGTTGTGCAGATTTCTTTTTTTTTAAATATTTTTAAATTATTTATTTTTATAATATATTCAGCTCTTTTTATAGGATTTTTTAATATTTTATATCCATTATTTATTTCGACAGATTTATTTTTTTCTGTTTTTCCATATTTTATATTCTTTATATTCATATCCGGATGAAATTTTTTTTGTAATTTATAAAAATTTCTTGATAATTTTTTATAATCAATTTTAAAATTTTCTTTAATGTTAAATATTTTAAAATAATTCATGTTTTTTTATCTTTTTTTTTTAGTGCTGAAAATTTTTTAGTTTCAGCACTATATTTTTGAGTTTTATTTTTTTTGTTTTTTATTATAATCTAATATTGCATTTTTTATAGCTTCTTCAGCTAATATTGAACAATGTATTTTTACAGGAGGTAAATTTAATTTTTTTACTATTTTTGTATTTTTTATTTTTTTTGCTTGATCTAATGTTTTACCCTTTATCCATTCAGTCATTAAGGAACTTGACGCTATAGCAGATCCACATCCGTATGTTTTAAAACAAGCATCTTCTATTACACCATGTTTATTTACTTTTATTTGTAATTTCATAACATCGCCACATGCTGGGGCTCCAACTAAACTAGTTCCTACATTTTTTTTTTTTGTAGAAAATGATCCAACATTTCTTGGATTTTCATAATGATCTATTACTTCTTTGCTATAAGACATTTATTTTACTCTTTTTTTATATTTTTTTAATATTTAAGTTTATTTTACTTTTTCCAATTAATTTTTTCTACATCTATTCCTTTTTTAAACATTTCCCATAATGGTGAAAGTTGTCTTAATTTTTTTACTGATTCATGTATTATTTTTATTGCATATTTTATTTCTTTTTTTTTAGTGAACCTTCCAAATGAAAATCTTATTGAACTGTGAGCTAATTCTGTTTTTATACCCATTGCTTTTAACACATATGATGGCTCTAAACTAGAAGATGTGCATGCTGATCCGGATGATATAGCTAAGTCTTTTAAAGCCATTATTATTGATTCTCCTTCTATATAGTTAAAACTAACGTTTAATATGTGTGGAGAAGTGTTTTTAAGATCACTATTTAAATATATTTCTTCTATGTTTTTTATTTTATTCCACAAAAGATTTCTCAATTTGTTTAGCATTAAATTTTCTTTATTAATATTTTTTTTTGCTATTTTGAATGCTTCTCCCATGCCTACAATTTGATGTACTGGAAGTGTTCCTGATCTCATTCCTCTTTCATGACCTCCTCCATGTATTTGAGGAGATATTCTTATTCTAGGTTTTTTTCTTATGAATAGAGCTCCTATTCCTTTAGGACCATATATTTTGTGAGATGAAAAAGACATTAGATCTATTTTTGTTTTTTTTAAATTTATTTTTATTTTTCCTACACTTTGTGTTGCATCTACATGAAAAAAAATATTTTTTTTATTACATATTTTACTAATTTTATCTATGTTTTGTATTATTCCAGTTTCATTGTTTACATGCATAATTGAAATTAATATAGTATTTTTTTTTATATTTTTTATTATATCTTTTATGTTTATTATTCCATTTTTTTTTGGAATTAAATATGTTACTTTACATTTTTCATTTTCTAAATATCTACATGTGTCTAGAACTGCTTTATGTTCTGTTGCGCTAGTTATTATATGATTTCCTTTATTTTTGTAAAATTTCATTATTCCTTTTATTGCTAAATTTATTGATTCAGTAGCTCCAGAAGTAAATATTATTTCTTTTGGATCAGATTTTATTAAATCTGATATTTGTTCTCTAGCTATGTCTACAGCTTCTTCTGCTACCCATCCAAATTTATGTGATCTTGACGCAGCATTACCAAAGTTTCCATTTTTTGTTAAATATTTTAACATAACTTTCACAACGTTTTTATCTACTGGAGTAGTAGCTGCATAATCTAGATAAATTGGTGTTTTTATTTTTTTCATTTTTTATATATTTTTATAATTTGTCTATATTGTTTTATAAAATGTTATATATTTTACTAAATAAAATATATAGACTATATTTTTTTTTAATAGTATTATATTATCATGTAGTTTTTTTATTAAGAAAAAATTTTGTGTTTTTAAAGAAAATAATATTTTTATCTTGTAAAATTGCTAAAATATTTTTTAGGGGTGTAACTCAAATTGGTAGAGTGTCGGTCTCCAAAACCGGATGTTGGGGGTTCAAATCCCTCCTCCCCTGCAAAAGTTTGTTTTGTTTTATATCCTATTTTTTTAATAAATCTTTTTATGACAATCAAAATGTTTTTTTAAGTTTTATAAAACATATAAATGATTTTTTTCTTAAATATTTTTAATTTATAAAAATATTGTATATTTGGAGTTTTTAAAATTATGTTATACAGGTCTTATATCACTACTCAAGGAAAAAATTCATCTGGTTCTAGAGCTCTATGGAGGGCTACTGGAATGAATGATAATGATTTAAAAAAACCAATTATAGCAATAGTAAATTCTTTTACTGAATTTGTTCCAGGACACATTCATTTGAAAAATTTAGGAAACTTAGTTGCTAAAGAAATTGTTTTAAATGGAGGAGTTCCAAAAGAATTTAATACTATTGCTATAGATGATGGAATAGCTATGGGTCATGCAGGTATGTTATATTCTTTACCTTCTAGAGAAATCATTGCAGATTCAATAGAATACGTTATAAATGCACATTGTGTTGATGCAATGGTATGTATTTCTAATTGTGATAAAATTACTCCTGGAATGTTAATAGCAGCTTTAAGATTAAATATTCCAACTATTTTTGTTTCTGGAGGTCCAATGGAATCTGGAAGAGTAAAAATTAATGGGAGTACAAAAAAAATAGATTTAGTTGATGCTATTGTATATGGTTCAAAAAATAAAAAAAACGATTTTTCTAAATTGATAGAAAAAAATGCATGCCCTACTTGTGGATCTTGTTCTGGTATGTTTACAGCAAATTCTATGAATTGTTTAACTGAAGTGTTAGGAATATCATTTCCTGGTAATGGAACATTACTTGCTACTCATATTAACAGAAAAAAATTATTTTATCTTGCTGGTAAACACATAGTTAAAATTACTAAAGAATATTATATTAAAAACAATTTTAATGTTTTACCGAATAGATTAATAAATAAAGACTCATTAAATAATGCTATGTGTGTAGATATAGCAATGGGCGGTTCTACAAATACAATTTTACATTTATTAGCTTTAGCAAAAGAAGGTAATATAAGATTTAATATTTCAAATATTGACAAATTATCTAAAATGATTCCTTATATTTGTAAAATTTCACCTAATTCTAAAGATTATTATGTTGAAGATTTTCATAGAGCTGGAGGTGTTATGGGGTTATTAGGAGAATTGTATAGAGGAAACTTTCTTAATATAAAAACTATAAATTTTCTTGGATATAATATTAAAGAAATGATATTGAAATATGATATAATGTTATCTAAAGAAAAAGATATAAAAGAAATATTTATGTCTGCCCCTAAAGGTAAAAAAACTATAGTTCCATTTTCTCAAGATTGCAGATGGGAAAATTTAGATAAAAATAGAAAAATTGGTTGTATAAGATCTATAAAAAATTCTTATAGTAATGATGGTGGAATAGCAATTTTATATGGTAATTTAGCTAAAAATGGATGCGTAGTAAAAACTGCTGGAGTAAATAAAAAAAATTTAATTTTTTCTGGGCATGCAAAAGTTTATGAAAGTCAAGAAGATGCTGTAAACGCAATATTAAAAAATAAAATTGTTAAAGGGGATGTTGTTGTAATTAGGTATGAGGGTCCTAAAGGTGGTCCTGGGATGCAAGAAATGTTGTATCCAACTTCTTATTTAAAATCTTCAGGTTTAGATAAATATTGTGCTTTAATAACAGATGGAAGATTTTCAGGAGGAACATCTGGTTTGTCAATAGGTCATGTGTCTCCTGAAGCAGCAAGTAAAGGAATAATATCTTTAGTTAAAAATAATGATATAATTAATATTAATATTCCAAAAAGAACTATTTCATTAAAAGTTTCTAAACAAGAATTGTTACATAGAAGAAACTTTCAAAAGTCTAGAGGTAAAAAAGCTTATAGTCCTATTTATAGAAATAGAAAGGTATCTGCTTCATTAAAAATATATTCTTATTTTGCTACTAGTGCTGATGAAGGAGCATATAGAGATATAAATAAAATATTATAATTAAAATAAAATATAAAAATATATTTTTTGAGTATTTTAAAAAAATATATTTTTAATTTTTTTTAAAAAAATTTTTGGAGACGTTATGAAAAATTATTTTAATACGTTAAATTTTAGACAGAAATTAAAAGAATTAAGAAAATGCAGATTAATGAAAAAAGAAGAATTTTCTCAAAAATTAAAAATTTTACAAAATAAAAAAATAGTCATAATAGGATGTGGGTCTCAAGGATTAAATCAAGGTCTAAATCTTAGAGATTCTGGATTAAATGTATCTTATGCTTTAAAAAAGTCTTCTATAGAAAATAAAAATCACTCTTGGCAAAATGCTAAAAATAATGGTTTTGTTATTGGAACATATGAAAAATTAATTCCACATGCAGATTTGGTAATAAATTTGACTCCTGATAAACAACATTATAATGTAATAAGTCATATAGAAAAATTAATGAAATCTAATTCTGTATTAGGTTATTCTCATGGGTTTAATATTATTGAATATGGTCAAAAAATAAGATCTGATATAACAGTTATAATGGTTGCTCCAAAATGTCCAGGAACAGAGGTTAGAGAAGAATATAAAAGAGGATTTGGAGTTCCTACTTTAATAGCAGTGCATTCAAAAAATAATAAAAAATGTTTAGGTTTAGAATTTGCAAAAGCTTGGGCATATGGAATAGGAAGTCATCATGCTGGTGTAATAGAATCTTCTTTTTCAGCAGAAGTAAAATCTGATTTAATGGGTGAGCAAACAATATTATGTGGTATGCTCCAATCTGGATCAGTAGTATATTATAATAAGTTAATTGATAGAAATGTAAATAAAAATTTTGCATGTAGTTTGATTCAAAATGGATGGGAAGTTATAACTGAAGCTTTAAAACATGGAGGAATGACTTTGATGTTTGATAGAATGTCAAATTGTTCTAAAATAAAGGCTTATAAAATTTCTAAAAAATTAAAAAAATTATTTAGACCTTTATTTAAAAAGCATATGGATGATATAATTTCTGGTAAATTTTCAAAAAATATGATAAATGATTGGAATAATGATGATAAAAAGTTATTATATTTTAGAAATTTGAATAAAAAGTATGAGTTTGAGAATGCTAAAAAGTTTAATAAACAAATTTTAGAAGAAGAATATTTTGAAAATTGTATTTTTATGATAGCTATGTTAAAATCCGGAATAGAATTGTCATATGAGATAATGTTAGAATCAGGTATTTGTAAGGAGTCAGCTTATTATGAATCTTTGCATGAAATACCTCTTATAGCTAATACAATATCTAGAAGAAAACTTTATGAAATGAATTTAGTTATTTCTGATACAGCAGAATATGGAAATTATATGTTTTCTAAAAGAGCAATTCCAATGTTGAAAAAATTTATTAATGGTTTAGATAATGTTGAACTATTTAATTTGAAAAAATCTAATTTTCGTGTAAATAATAAAGAATTATCTGAAATTAATAATAATATAAGAAATCATAATATAGAAATAGTTGGGGACAAATTAAGAAAATATATGAAAAAAATGAAAAATATATCTTTTTAATGACTTTTTTATGAATAATTATTTTATATAATTATAAAATTATATATATTTAAAAAAATAAAAATTTATGTTGTTAAACAATGTACAAAAATATGCTGTTGAGTTTATTTCTAATCCTTGTTTAGTTATAGCTGGCGCTGGATCTGGAAAAACTAGAGTTATAATTAATAAAATTGTTTATTTAATTAAAACTTGTAAATTAGATCCTAAAAACATATTTGCATTAACTTTTACTAATAAAGCTGCTATTGAAATGAAAAATAGAATTAAAAAAATTTTAGATAATAAAAATGCTAATTTTTTGAATATTTCTACTTTTCATACTTTAGGAATAAAAATTTTAAAATTAGATCATGAAAATTTATTTGTAAAATCAAATTTTTCTATATTTGATAGATCTGAGCAAAATATTATTTTAAAAGATATTGCTAAAAAATTTTTGAATGGAAATTCAAATTTATTAAAAAAATTAATTTTTTTTATTTCAAAATGTAAAAATGAATTTATAAATTTTTATGATGCAAAAAAATTAGCTAAAAATTCTTTAGACAATATTTTTGCTAATTGTTATGAAATATATGAAAAATATTTAAGAAATTTTAATATTTTAGATTTTGATGATTTAGTTTTTTTACCTGTTTTATTACTGAAGAAAAATTTGTTTTTAAGAAATTTTTTTAGAAAAAAAATTAAATATTTGTTAGTTGATGAATATCAAGATACAAATATTGTGCAATATAAACTTATAAAATTATTAAATAATTCTAAAAATTTCACATTAGTTGGTGATGATGATCAATCTATTTATTCTTGGAGAGGAGCAAATCCTAAAAATTTTTTTTTGTTGAATCATGATTATCCTAATATAAAGATAATAAAGTTAGAACATAATTATAGATCTTCTGGTAGAATTTTAAATGTAGCTAATATGCTAATTTCAAATAATTCTCATTTATTTTCTAAAAAATTGTTTTCTAATTTTGAATATGGCTCTACTATAAAAATAATATCAGCTAAAAATGAATTAGATGAATGTAATAGAATTGTTGACGAAATAATAAAGTATTATAATTTTAGTAAAAATGAATATAATGATTTTGCTATTTTATATAGAAATAATCAACAAGTAAAAATTTTAGAAAAAGTGTTGTTAATTAGATCTATTCCATATAAAATATTTTCAAATACATCTTTATTTCACACTGTAGAAATAAAAAATTTATTAAATTATTTAAAATTGATTATTAACATAAATAATGATTTTTCTTTTTTACAAGTTATAAATACTCCTAATAGAAAAATAGGTAAAATTACATTACATAAACTAAAAAAATTTTCTGAAGAAAATAAAATTAGTTTATTTAAATCTTGTTCACACAAGAAAATACATAAAAATTTAAATTTATATAGTTTGAAAAATTTAAAAAAATTTATTTTGTGGTTTAATAAAATTTTAATTTTTTCTAAATCTTATCCAGAAAAAGTTTTATACAAAATAGTAAAAGATACAAATTATATAAGTTGGATAGAAAAAAAAAATAATAATTCAGAAAAATTATATTGTTGTATAAAAAATTTAAAAACTTTTTTATTATGGGTAAAAAATTTTTGCATAAATAGAAATAAAGATAATAAGTTAATTTTTCAAGAAATAGTTGAAAAACTTTTGATAGAAGACGAAAATGATAGAAAGGATATAAAAAATAAAAATTTTGTAAAATTAATGACATTACATTCTTCTAAAGGTTTAGAATTTCCTTTTGTTTTTATAATGGGGATGGAGGAAGGATTATTGCCTCATTATTCTAGTATTGTTAGTAACAAAATCGATGAAGAAAGGCGTTTAGCATATGTAGGTATTACTAGAGCTAAAAAACAATTGATATTAACATTTTCTAAAATTAGAAAAAAATATGGAGAAAATATTTCTACTACTCCTAGTAGATTTATTAAAGAATTACCTAAAAAAGATTTAAAATGGATATAATTATTTTAGAAATTTTTTTGTTATTTGTTAGAATATATATATTATATTTATTTTTATATAAAATATTATGGAACATAATAAAATAATTAAATTAAATGATAAAAATTTTAAAAAAAATGTATTAATGACAAAATGTTTAATATTAGTAGATTTTTGGGCTGAATGGTGCAGTCCATGTAAAATTTTAATGCCTATTTTGGAAGATTTGTTAAAAGAATACAAACATAAAATAAAAATTGGAAAAGTTAATGTTGAAAAAAATGTTTTGTTAACAAAAAAATATTTTATTAAAAGTATACCAACTTTGATGTTATTTAAAAATGGAATAGTTAAAGAAACTAAAATAGGATTTATTTCTAAAAATCAATTAAAAGATTTGTTAAATAATTATATATAAAAATTTTAAAAAGCGGTTTTATTTTTTAAAACCGCTGGTTTATGTATATTAAATATAATATAATTCAAATTATATAAAATCTTATAAATAAATAAGAATGATTTTTATTAATTTTATTTTTATTAAATAAATATTGTTATTCTTTTAACAATCATTAAAAGATTTGAATCCCAGTTTACTAAGAATATAAAAACGATGAATCTTACCGAATTAAAAAAAAACCCGGTTTCTGAACTAATTATTCTCGGTGAAAAAGTGGGGCTAGAACATTTAGCAAGAATGAGAAAACAAGACATTATTTTTTCAATACTTAAACAGCATTCAAAGGGAGGAGAAGATATATTTGGAAATGGAGTATTGGAAATATTACAAGATGGTTTTGGCTTTTTAAGATCTTCTAATAGCTCTTATTTAGCAGGTCCAGATGACATATATGTATCTCCTAGTCAAATAAGAAGATTTAATTTGAGAACTGGAGATACGATATCTGGTAAAATAAGACCCCCAAAAGAAGGAGAAAGATATTTTGCTTTATTGAAAGTAAATGAAGTAAATTATGATAAACCTGAAAGTTCAAGAAGCAAAATTTTATTTGAAAATTTAACTCCATTACATGCTAATTCTAGATTAAGAATGGAAAGAGGGAATGGATCAACTGAAGATATAACAGCAAGAGTATTGGATTTGTCTTCTCCTATAGGAAGAGGGCAAAGAGGTTTAATTGTAGCTCCTCCTAAAGCTGGTAAAACAATGTTATTACAAAATATTGCACAGAGTATAACTCATAATTATAAAGATTGTGTTTTAATGGTGTTGTTAATTGATGAGAGACCTGAAGAAGTTACAGAAATGCAAAGATTAGTTAAAGGAGAAGTTGTAGCATCTACTTTTGATGAGCCTGCATCTAGACATGTACAAGTGTCTGAGATGGTTATAGAAAAAGCGAAGCGTTTAGTAGAACATAAAAAAGATGTAGTAATTTTATTAGATTCTATTACTAGATTGGCTAGAGCTTATAATACTGTTGTGCCGGCTTCCGGTAAGGTTTTAACTGGAGGAGTTGATGCTAATGCATTACATAGACCTAAGAGATTTTTCGGAGCTGCTAGAAACGTTGAAGAAGGTGGTAGTTTAACAATTATAGCAACAGCTTTAATAGATACCGGATCTAAAATGGATGAAGTTATATATGAAGAATTTAAAGGTACAGGTAATATGGAATTACCTCTTTCCAGAAAAATAGCAGAAAAAAGAGTTTTCCCTGCTATAGATTATAATAGATCTGGCACTAGAAAAGAAGAATTATTGACTTCTAAAGAAGAATTAAAAAAAATGTGGATTTTAAGAAAAATAATACATCCTATGAGTGAAATTGACGCTATGGAATTTTTAATAACTAAATTATCTATGACTAAAACAAATAATGATTTTTTTGAAATGATGAAAAGATCATAGATTATTTTTTAATTTATTTTAACATTTTTTTAAAAAATATTTTTATGATATTTATAGAATTTTTAAACATGTATGATTAACATATAAAATATTTTATTGAAATATTTTTTTTATATAATATAATTAATATTTGTTTTGTATTAAAAATATATATTCGTTATATTGTTCTTAATAAATGTTTTTAACTTATTTTATATGAAAATTAAATTTTATTTTTTTTATATAATTTAGTATAATATTATTATATTTTTTAATAAATTTAGTTAATATAATTGGTGATTATAGCTCAGTTGGTAGAGCCCTGGATTGTGGTTTCAGTGGTCATGGGTTCGAATCCCATTAATCACCCATAAAATTTTTAATATGATTTTGTCGGCGAATAGCGCAGTTTGGTAGCGCAACTGGTTTGGGACCAGTAGGTCAGAGGTTCAAATCCTCTTTCGCCGATCAAAATTTTATAACTTTTTTTTAAAAATATAAGCATAAAAAATATTAATAATATTTTATAAGAAAATTTTTATGAAATTGATAAATTTTTCAAAAATGCATGGTTTAGGGAATGATTTTGCTATATTTAATAATTTACATAATAAATTAAATTTTAATAGTGTGATAGTAAAAAATTTATCAAATAGAAATACTGGGATAGGTTTTGATCAATTAATTTTAGTAGAAAAAAGTTTTAATAAAAAAATAGATTTTATTTATAGAATATTTAATTTTGATGGCACAGAAGTTTCTCAATGTATTAATGGAGCAAGATGTTTTGGAAGATTTATAAATATAAAAAAAATTTCAAAAAAAAATAATATTTGTATAGTTACTAAAAATCAAAAAATTTATTTAAAAGATATAAACAAAAAATATATTTCTGTAAATATATCTAATCCTAGTTTTGATCCTAATGATATTCCTTTTTTAGATAAATATTCTAAAAATGGATATATAATATCAAAAAATTTAAAAAAAATAAAGTTTTTTTTAATTTCTTTAGGTAATCCGCATTGTGTAATTTTTGTAGATAATATTTTTTTAGAAAATATAAATTTAATTGGATCTTTTTTAGAAAAACATGTTTTATTTCCAATGGGAGTTAATGTAAATTTTGTGGAAATAGTTTCTAGAAAAAAAATAATTGTAAGAACATATGAAAGAGGTGTTGGTGAAACACAAGCATGTGGTAGTGGTGCTTGCGCTTCAGTTGCAATAGGAGTAAAAAACGGTGTTTTAGATAGTAATGTTAAGGTTAATTTGTTGGGTGGTAAATTATATATTTCTTGTAAAAAAAATTTTAAAGACATTTTTGTATGTGGTAGCGCTATACATGTTTATGATGGTTTTATAGATTTAGAAAAATTTTGTTAAACTTTTTTCTTATTAATTTTATTATGTATATTTTGTTTTTTAAATTTTTTTAATAATTTTTTATATATATTTTAAAAATATTAAATAAATTTTAGTTTGATAAAATAAATTACTTGACTAAATATAAAAAATTTAATTAAATGAAAATTATAGAATATGCATTTAGGGCATAATATTATGTCATATAATTGTAATATAAATGAAACAAAATCTGTAAAACATGTTATAAATGTTAATTCTAAAAGTAATGTAACAAAGAACAAAAATGATGTGATCAAGAATTACAAGGTTAATACATTTAAAAATCCTAAAATTAATACAACATCTGAAATAGTTTCTAAAAAAAAACCTTTTTCTTATCATAAACCAACACAACAAAATCCTGCTTATAAAGTAGATGAAAAAAAATATTCTAAAATGTTAGAAGAATGTAAACAGAATGTTGTAAATGATAAAAATAATACATTATTTACTATTGATAAATATCAAACAGTAAAATATATTGAAAAAGGTCCTGAAACATCAAAATTTAGACTTTTTTATAATAAAGATAAAAATAAAGTGGTATTTTTATCTCAATTAATAAAATGTAAAAATTCTAAAATTGATAATGAAAAAAATGATGCTATAAATAATAGTATTATTTCTACTATATTACCAAAATTAAGAATTTTTAAAGAAGATTATAAAAAAAAATTAAAATCTGCTGAAAAAATTTCTTATTCTTCTTTTTCTTCAGATTATGATAAGTCTACTAAAATGTATAATTCTAAAAAAGTAGATTTACAAATTGATAATAAAAAAAGAAATGTTGAATATAATTTAACAAAAAATTTTAAAAATTTTAATGTTTCCAGTGATAAATCTGAAAAAAAAGTTTCTAAAAATTTTACAAATTATAAAATTTCTAAAAATAATAATATAAAACCTCCTTTTCCGAAAAATTGTACTGCTATAAAAGAAGAAAAAAAAGATGTATATAAGCATGATGCAAAAATAGTACATATGAACGCTTTTCCTAAACATAACAGATGTTGTCCAACTTCTAAAATATCTACTCGAAAAATTGATCCTAAAGATAAAATAGTAGAGATAGATAAACATGGAAATAAATGGAAATTGTTAAATGATGCTAATGAATCTGTTTCTTTAGTTAATTTTGGCAAAGATATACAAAAACATTTTGTAATGTTAAACAGCAGTAATAAAGAAAATTTAAATAGAATTTTTTTAGCTGAGTTAGGCGGCGTAAAAATGTCTATAAATGGTCAAAATATTTCTACCAGCAGAGTTCCTCAATCAGTGTTTGATAATTTTCTAAGAGTTTTACCTAATATGTCAGATAGAAAATTAGTTTCTTGTTTTGCTCAAGAAGGTATTTTGTCTAAGTCTTTTCTTGAAATTACAAAAAAATTTCCAGACATTTTAAAATATGCATTTTATAATCCAAAACTTTCTTATAAAATAAATAAAATTGATGAAAACACTTTTGGATTAGATGTTTGTAGTATTGCTCATTCTAGAGATTATAGCCCTTTCTTTAGTGGTAGTATTCCATTTAAAGATCAAAAAATACATTCATATGGTATGAAATCTAATATAATTTTTTCTAAAATTAGTAATCCAATAATTAAAAATTTATTTTTTATTAAATAAATATTTTTTTATAATTTTTGTATAAGTTATTTTTCAACTTTCTTAAAAGTTTACAAAACTATGTTTAGTTTTGTAAACTTATAAATAATATTTTAAATATTTTTATGAGCAGAACAAAAACATTTTTTTATAAAACAAAAATAAAAAATTTAATATATAGATCTAAAATTATTTTTAAAATTAGAAAATTTTTTAATAATTTAGGTATTTTAGAGGTAGATACACCTATTTTATCTAGACATTCAGTATCTGATTGTAATATAAAATGTTTCAAAACAAATTATTATGATAATAAAATTAATAAAAATATAAATTTATGGATGATACCTAGTCCAGAATATCATATGAAGAGATTATTGTCTAGAAAAATAGGATCAATATATCAAATATGTCACAGTTTTAGAAATGAAGAATTTGGAAAATATAATAATCCAGAATTTACTATTTTAGAATGGTATATGGTAAATAATAATATGTTTCAACTCATGAAAGAAATAGATATTTTTTTTCAAAAAATATTTAATTTTAAAAAATCTCAATTTTTTTCTTATAAAAAAATTTTTATGAATTTTTTAAAAATTGATCCATTTAAATCTAGAAAAAAAGATTTGGTAAAGAAAATAATAGATTTGGATCATTTTCATTTGATAAAAAATGAAAAATTTTTTAATAAAAAAGATTTATTAGAAATTCTATTTTTAATAGGTATAGAAAAACATTTAGGCAAAAAAAGACCTACATTTATTTATTATTTTCCATCTGATCAAGCATTATTATCTTCTATAAATAAAGCAAATAAAAAACTAGCAAATAGATTTGAACTATTTTTTAAAGGAATAGAAATTGCTAATGGTTTTTATGAATTAAGGAATAGAAAAGAACAAGAAAATAGATTTGAGAATGATAATAAATTGAGAAAACAAAAAGGTTTAGAAGAAGTAAAATTAGATAATTTTTTTTTAGATGCATTATCAAAAGGTATTCCTAAGTGTTCAGGAGTAGCTATTGGGATAGATAGATTAATCATGATTAAGTTAAAAAAAAATAATATTGCTAAAGTAATTCCATTTTCTATACATAATTGTTAATTATTTTTAGAATTTTTTTTATAAAATAAAAAAATTTATTACCAATAATTTTCCATTGTTATGTTTCCTGGTTTTTTTATTAGATGTTTTTTTAAATTATATTTTTCTTCTAATATTTTTTTTGTATCTTTTAACATTTTTGGATTTCCGCATAACATAATATGTGAATCATTAGGATTTATGTAAATTTTAATTTTTTTTTCTATTTTATTGGTTAATAATAAATTTGGTATTCTGCCAAACAGACATTTTTCACATTTTTCTCTACTAATTATTTTTTTAAAAATAAATTTGTTTTTATATTTTTGTGATATTTTTTTTATTATGTTTTTGTAATTAAAATGTTTTTTATATCTTACCGCATTTAAAAGTATTATTTTTTTAAATTTTTTTATTTTTTTACCTCCATGCTGTAAAATAGATAAATATGGTCCTATGGCTGTTCCAGTAGAAATCATCCATAAATGTTTTGTTTTTGGTATGTTTTCAATTGTAAAAAATCCAAAAGATTTTTTATGTATTAAAATTTTATCTTTAATTTTTAAATTAAATAATTTTTTTGTTAAAATGCCATCTTCAATATATGCTATATAAAATTCTATATTTTTGTCTTTTGGAGAATTTACATAAGAATATGCTCTTTGTATTTTTTTTCCATTTTGAAATATTGCTATTTTTGTAAATTGACCAGCTTTAAAAGGCAATATTTTTGCATTTACAACCAAACTAAATAATGGAAATTTCCATTTTTTTACTTTTACTACAGTTGCTGTTGTCCAATTATTCATATTATTCTCTATATATTTTTATGTAAATGTTTAAAAATATTATACTATAAGTTATCATATTGTTAAATTATTTTATATTTTCTTATCTCAGATTATTTCTAAGATAAGAAAAAATTTTTTAAATAGTTTTTTATAGTACAAATTTACTAAGATCTTCATTTGATACAAACTTATCTAGATGTTTTTCTACATATTTTTTGTCTATTTTTATTGTAGTATTTTTGTTATCATTAGAATTAAATGAAATATCTTCCATTAATTTTTCTAAAACTGTGTGTAATCTTCTAGCTCCTATATTTTCCATAGATTCATTTACTCTCCATGCGGCTTCTGCTATACATCTGATACCATCTTTTGTAAAAATAATTGTTATTCCTTCTGTTTTCATAAGAGCTTTATATTGTATAGTTATAGAAGAATTTGGTTCTGTTAAAATTCTCTCAAAATCGTTTATAGTTAATGATTTTAGCTCTACTCTGATTGGTAATCTTCCTTGCAATTCTGGTATTAAATCTGAGGGGGTAGAAATTTGAAATGCTCCTGATGCTATAAATAATATGTGATCTGTTTTTACGGTTCCATATTTTGTTGATACTGTGCATCCTTCTACAAGTGGAAGAAGATCTCTTTGTACTCCTTCTCTAGATATGTCAGGTCCTGAATTTATTCCACTTCTTTTACATATTTTATCTATTTCATCTATGAAAACTATGCCTTTTTGTTCTACTGCACTTATAGCTTTTTTTTTAATTTCTTCTGGATTTATTAATTTTGATGCTTCTTCTTCAGTTAATATTTTCATAGCATCTTTTATTTTTAATTTTCTAGTTCTTTTTTTGTTACTTCCCAAATTTTGAAATAAAGATTGTAGTTGATTTGTAAGATCTTCCATTCCTGGAGGAGCCATAATTTCTACACCTAATGGAGTAACTGCTACATTTATTTCTATTTCTTTATCATCTAATTTTCCTTCTCTAAGTTTTTTTCTAAATGATTGTATTGTTGCTAATGGTCTTTGATTTGGATCTTGAATTCCCCAATTGTTTTGTACCGTTGGAACTAAAACAGCTAATATTTTTTCTTCTGCTATTTTTCTAACTTTTTTTTTATTATTTTCAATTATTTGTATTCTAACTATTTTCATTGCTAAGTCTGTTAAATCTCTTATTATTGAATCTACTTCTTTTCCTACATATCCTACTTCTGTAAATTTTGTTGCTTCTATTTTTATAAATGGAGAATTCGCTAATTTCGCTAATCTTCTAGCTATTTCTGTTTTTCCTACTCCTGTAGGTCCTATCATAAGTATGTTTTTAGGTGTTATTTCATGTCTTAGTTCTCTATGTACTTGCATTCTTCTCCATCTATTTCTTAATGCTATTGCTACTGCTTTTTTTGCTTTTTTTTGTCCTATTATAAATTTGTTTAATTCTTTGACAATGTCTTTTGGAGTCATTTCTGACATATTTGATCCTTATTTTTTTGAAGATAATTCTTTTATTGTAAAAAATTGATTTGTATATATACAAATGTTTGATGCTATTTTTAAAGATTCTTTAACTATTTCTTTAGCCCCTAATTTAGAATATTTTAATAATGCTTGTGCTGATGCTTGAGCATATGCACCCCCAGATCCTATTGCTATCAAATCATTTTCTGGTTTAATTACATCTCCATTTCCTGTTATTATTAATGAAGTACTTTTATCAGCTACAGCTAATAATGCTTCTAATTTTCGTAATATTTTATCTGTTCTCCAATCTTTTGCTAGTTCTATCGCAGATCTTTGTAATTGACCTTGATGTACTGCTAATTTTTTTTCAAATAGATCAAATAATGTAAATGCATCTGCAGTACTTCCCGCAAAACCAGCAATTACTTTTTTATTATATAAGTCTCTAACTTTTTTTACATTATTTTTGATAACTGTATTTCCTAAAGTAGCTTGACCATCCCCGCCTATTACTACTTTTTTTTTTAATCGGATACTTAATATAGTAGTCATAGAATCCTTATTATTTATTTTAATTTATTTAAAAATTTTATTTAATTTTGTATAAATATAATGATATTTTTTTAATTTTTTTATTTTTTTTGTATAAAAAATTTATATTTATAATTTTTTGTTTATGTATTAAAATATATATTAAATAATATTTTTGATTCATTTATATAATTTTAATAAAAAATATATTAATATTAATTTTTCTTTATTAGTTTAGTAAATTTTATTTAAAAGGTTAAAATATGAAAAAAGACATACATCCTGATTATAAAAAAATAATTGCTACTTGTTCATGTGGCAAAAAAATAATTTTTTTTTCTACTATAAAAAAAAAAACTATAAATTTAGATATATGTGGTTCTTGTCATCCATTTTTTACCGGGAAGCAACGTGTTGTAGATACTAGTGGTAGAATTGAAAGATTCAATAAAAAATTTAAAAATTTTCAAAACTAACTAAATAATTATATAAACATATTATATTTATTTATGTAATATTAAAATATTATTTTTTACTTTTTATAAAAAGAACACTATTTTTTTTGATAACTAAAAAATTAATAATAAAAATATTTAAAATTGTATAGCGGGAAACGAGATTCGAACTCGTGACCTCAACCTTGGCAAGGTTGCACTCTAACCTACTGAGCTATTCCCGCTTTAATTATAAAATTATATATTAATATTTTTTTTTAAACAAGTTTTTATTTTTAGTAATATTTTTTTATTTACATATAAAAAAATTTTTTTTATAATATAAAAGTTCTTTTATTGAAGATTTTATATCTTCTATTGCTGTGTGTTTTTTTTCTTTTTTAAAATTTCTATATATTTTTTTATTCCATATTTTTGATAATTCTTTTATGGAACTAACATCTATTGTTCTATAATGAAAATAATTTAATAATTTGGGCATAAATTTTTTTAAAAAAATTCTATCTATATTGTTAGAATTTCCGCACATTGGTGATTCTTTTTTCTTAGTAATTTTTTTTATAAATTTTATTATTTTTTTTTCTGCTATTTTTTCAGTATATTTGCTGTTTTGTACTTTTTTTAATAAACCACTATTTTTATGTGTTTTTTTATTCCAATTATCCATTTTTTTCAATATACTTTTTTTTTGATATATTGGTATTGATATAATTCTATCTTTTATTTTTAAATTTATGTCTGTAACTATTATTCCTATTTCTAAAATAAAATTTTTTTCAGGATTTAAACCTGTCATTTCTAAATCTATCCATATTAATTTTTTATTTTTCATATTTTATATATTTTTTATTATTTTTATCTTATACTTTTATAAAAATTAATATTTAATTTATAATTTTATTATATAACTGATTTTAGATTAATAATAATATTATTTTATTAATAAAAAAGTATAAAAAAAATATATGGTATATAAAATTTTTGAAAAAAATAAATATTTTGGTGATTTATGTAATAATTTTGAAAAAATAAAGAATTTTGATATAAAAGATTTCTTTATAAATAATAACAATAGATTTAATGAATTTTCTATAAATTTTATGGACATTTTAATATTTGATTATTCCAAAAATATTATTGACAAAAATACTATTTTTTATTTATTAAAATTTATTAAAGAAATGAAAATACAATCAGAAATAAATAAAATGTTTAGCGGTCAAAAAATAAATAAAACTGAAAATAGTGCTGTTTTGCATACTGTTTTAAGAAAACCTGAAAATTTTAATAGTAGTTTAAACAATTTGAATATAAATTTAGAAGTTAAACAATCTTTAAAAAAAATGAAAAATTTTTCTTATAATGTGATTAACGGTACGTTAAAAGGTTGCACTGGTAAAAAGATAACTGATGTAATTAATGTTGGCATAGGTGGATCAGAACTAGGACCTAAATTAGTGAATAATTTTTTAAAGGACTATAGAAATAATTTAAAAATACATTATTTATCTAATGTAGATAATAATAATTTGATAGACATATTAAAAAAAATAAATTTAGAAACTTCATTATTTTTAATAGTATCTAAAACTTTTACTACTTCTGAAACTATTACTAATGCAAATAGTATAAAAGAATGTTTTATAAAAAAATTTGGGGGTGAAAAAAATATTTTTAGACATTTTTATGCAATTTCTAATAGCATAAATAATCCTATAAAATTTGGAATATCTAAGGAAAATATTTTTAAAATTTTTAATTGGGTTGGAGGAAGATATTCTATTTGGTCATCAGTTGGTTTATCAACAATGTTATCTATAGGATATAAAAATTTTAAAAAATTTTTATATGGAGCTCATATAATGGACATGCATTTTTTGCATGAAAAATATAGTAAAAATATTCCAATATTATTAGCTGTAATAAGTTTTTGGTATAATATATTTTTTGATGTAGAAACAGAAGTGATTTTATCATATAGCACTAGATTAAAAAATTTTGTTGATTATTTACAACAATTAAGTATGGAATCAAACGGAAAGAATGTTGATAGAAATGGTAAAGAAATTTTATATAATACTAGTCAAATTATATGGGGTGGTGTTGGTACAAATTGTCAGCATTCTTTTTTTCAATTATTACATCAAGGAACAAGATTTGTTTCATGTGATTTTATTTCTTTTGTTAACAATTTTCATAATTCATTTGCTAACCATAATATAAATTTATTATCTAACTTTTTTGCTCAAACAAAAGCATTAGCTTTTGGAAAGAAATTTTCAAAAAAAAATAATAATATATTTTATAAAAAATTTTTTGGTAATATACCATCTAATTCTATAATGTTTAGAAAAATTGATCCAGTTAGCATTGGTATATTATTGTCTATGTATGAACATAAGATATTTGTTCAAGGAGTACTTTTAAATATTTTTAGTTTTGATCAATGGGGTGTTGAATTAGGAAAAAGTGTATTTAAAAAAATATATAAATGTCTGAAAAGAAACAAACGTATTAATTATACATATGATAGTTCTACATATGGATTAATAAAATATTATAAAAAATGGAAAAAATAAAGGTTTTTTTTAATTTTATGATATTATATTATAATATAAAATTTTTGTTTTAATTTTTTATTAATAAAAAGTATTTTTATGAAAAAGAATGTTCCTATAGTGGTTTTTTTAATGGGTCCAACATGTTGTGGTAAAACTTCATTAGCTATGAGAATTCATGATAAAATAAATGCTAGAATAATTAGTGTGGATTCTTCATTAGTTTACAAATATATGAATATAGGTACAGCTAAGCCTAATGAAAATGAATTGATTAAGTATCCTCATAAATTAATTAATATAAGATGTCCTAATGAAAATTATTCTGTAGCAAACTTTTATCACGATGCTTTAAGAGAAATTAAATTATCTTTTTTAGAAAAAAAAGTGCCATTTTTAGTTGGAGGTACTATGTTATATTATAAAATATTATTAAGCGGATTAATAAATTTACCAAAAAAAAATAATGAACTTATAAATAGAATTTTATTTTATTTAAATGATAAGAATAAAAATAATAATATTTTATTATATCAAAAGTTATTAAAAATAGATCCTAAAAGTGCTTTTAATATAAATAAAAATGATGTATATAGATTATCTAGATCCTTAGAAGTATATTATACAACTGGAAAAAAAAAAGTAGTTTTTTAAAAAGAAAAAAATTTCCATATAAGGTTTTTCAATTTGCGTTGTTTCCAAGTAATAAAGATATTTTACATGAAAATATAAAATTTAGATTACAGAATATGATAGATTCAGGATTTGAAGATGAAGTATATAAACTTTTTACAAATAATATTTTAAACATAAAATTTCAATCTATGAATTGCATAGGATATTCTGAAATGTGGGATTTTATAAATAAAAAAATTACATATACTCAGATGTTTAACAAAATTTTTTTTTCTACAAAGAAATTAGTTAAAAAACAAATGACTTGGTTAAGATCTTGGAAAAATTTATTTTTTTTATCTTCTGAAGATATGCAATGTGCTGAAAGACAAATTTTGAAAGTATTAAAAGAACATATTAAATTAAAATAATTTTAAAATTTATACAATATGGTGTGTATTTTATATGAATAATTATGAAGTAATTTTGATATTTCATCCAGGAAATAGTAATTTAGTTGCAAAACTAGTAGAAAAATATGTCTCTATAATAAAAAAATATAATGGTAAAATATATAGATTAGAAAATTGGGGTAGAAGACATTTGTCTTATCCTATAAAAAAATTTCATAAAGGTCATTATGTATTACTTAACGTAAAGGTATATAAAAAAACTATTAATATGCTATCAAATAAAATAAGATTTGACGAAAATATATTAAGAAATTTAATAATTTCAGTAAATAAATCAATATCAGAGAAGTCTCCTATGATGTTAGTAAAAGATTTTGAAAAAAAAATAAAAAAAAATAAATGATTTTATATTTTTATATTATATATATTTTTTTTTATATTATTATATTTTATTTTAAGGAGAATTGTATTATGCGTTATTTTAGAAGAAGAAAATTTTGTAGATTTACTTCAGAAGGTATAACAGAAATAGATTATAAGGATATTAATTTATTAAAAAATTATATAACTGAAAATGGTAAAATAGTTCCAAGTAGAATTACAGGAACAAAATCAAAATATCAAAGAAAGTTGTCTAAAGCTATAAAAAAAGCTAGGTATTTAGCATTATTACCTTATACTGATAAGCATAAATAATTATAATTTATAATTACAAATTATATTTTTATTTTAGAGAAAAAGTTATGAAAATAATATTGTACAAAAAAGTTACAAAATTAGGTGAAAAAGGTAATGTAGTTAGTGTAAAACCTGGATATGCTAGAAATTTTTTATTTCCTACTGGCAAGGCAATATTAGCTAGTAAAGAAAACATCGAAAAATTTGATAAAATAAAAGTTTTAAAAAAGAAAAAAATAGCAAATAAAATTTTATTTTTTAAAAATTTACAACATAAAATAAAAAATTTAAAAAAATTAAAAATTTTTGTTAAATCTAGCAAGAAGGGAAAATTATTTGGATCTGTAAATGCTAAAATTATTTCTAATAATTTAAATAAAATTGGAATAAAAATTGATAAAAAAAATATTTATATAAGAAATAAGTTTATAAAAAAATTAGGAATTTATAATATTTTTTTTAAATTGTACAAAAATATAAATGCTAGTATGGATATAGAAATTTTGTCGAAATAAAAAAATGTTTTTTAAATAAAAAAATTCTTATATCTATTTTTATATAAAAATATTTACAATTATAAAAATTTTTTAATAGATATAAGAATATCTAAAAAATTTTTTAAAAATTGTATAATTTTTTATATTTCTTTTATTATATCTTTTTGTTTTTTTATTAATTTTTTTATATTTTTTTTTGCTATTGTTATAAGATTATATAAATCATTTTCTTTAAAAGTTTTTGTTTCTGCTGTTCCTTGTATTTCTACTATTTTTTCTTCTGAATCCATTACTATATTTATATCTGAATTTGCTTTAGAATCTTCGTTATAATCTAAATCACACATATATTTATTATTTACTATTCCTACTGATATAGATGCTAATATTGTTTTTATAGGATTTTTTTTTAATATTTTTTTTTTAATTAATTTTTTGCATGCTTGCACCATAGCTATATAAGATCCTGTTATAGATGCCGATCTTGTGCCGCCGTCAGCTTCTAAAACATCACAATCTAGTAAAATTGTTCTTTCTCCTAATTTTTTTAAATTTATTGCTGATCTTAAAGATCTAGATATAAATCTTTGTATTTCAATTGTTCTTCCTTTTTGTTTTCCTTGTATAGATTCTCTAATATTTCTTTTGTGAGTTGAAGTAGGAATCATGCCATATTCTGCTGTTATCCAACCTATTTTTTGTCCTTTTATAAAAAATGGAACTTTTTCTTGTATTGAAGCATTACATAAAACTGATGTATTTCCAACTTTTATTAAAATTGATCCATCTGCATGAGATGTATAATTTTTTTTAAAAACTACTGGCCTCATTTCAAATAATGATCTATTAAATGATCTATTTTTATTATCCATTATATTATAATTTTATTTTTTTAAGGTTTTAAAGATTTTGGCCCTTGCTGGATTTGAACCAGCGACCTAACGATTATGAGTCGTGTGCTCTAACCTCTGAGCTAAAGGGCCATTTAAATATTATTTTTAGATTATATTATATATAATATTTTTTTTCTATATATATTTTTTTTTTTATTTTTTGACAATATAAATATTTTATAATAGAATATAAATTATATTTCCTCTGTAGTTCAGTTGGTAGAACGGCGGACTGTTAATCCGTATGTCACTGGTTCGATCCCAGTCGGAGGAGTAATTTATTATTTTTTGAAAATTTTGTTTAAAATATTAAAAAATGTTGCAAAAAAATTTTAAATTTGTTTTTTATGATTATGAAACTTTTGGAATTAATCCATGTTTAGATAAACCTTTTCAATTTTCTTGTATAAAAACAGATTTTGACTTTAATATTTTAAGTTCTAATGTTTCTTTTTTTTGTTTACCACCTATAGACTATTTACCAAATATAGAATCTATTTTTATAACACAAATTTCTCCACTATGTTTACTAAAAAAAAAATATTTTAACGAATATTTTTTTGCAAAAAAAATATATAAAATTTTTATTCAAAATAATACATGTATTGTTGGATATAATAATTTTTATTTTGACGATGAGTTTACTAGAAATATTTTTTATAGAAATTTTTTTGATCCATATAGTTGGTCCTGGAAAAATAATAATTCTAGAATAGATATCTTAATAATATTAAGAGCATATTATTCTTTTAGACCGGAAAATATAGTGTGGCCTAAAAATAAAAAAAATGGTTTAGTGAGTTTTAAATTAAGTGATTTTACTAAAAATAATAATATTTCACATAAAGAAATACATAATGCTAAATATGATGTGTATGCTACTGTTTCAGTAGCTAAGTTTTTAAAAAAAAAAAATAAAGGATTGTTTCTTTATTTATTTAAAAATAGATTTAAAAAAAATATTTTGCAAATTATATATAAAAATTTTTGGAAACCTATTTTTTTTTCTTCTAGCCTATTTCATACTAAAAATTTTAATTTATCTTTAGTTTTATTCTTATTTATACATCCTAAAAATTCTAATATAGCCATCATGTTTAATCTTACGAATAGTGTAAGCGATTTTATTAATTATTTTAATAGTAGAAATTGTAAAAATATTTTTAATATTAAGGATTTATTTTCTTTTGGAATTTTATTTATTTATCTAAACAAATCTCCAGTATTAGCTCCATTATCTATTGCTAGAAAAATAGATATGAATAGAATTAATTTTTCTTTAGAAAAGAAATTTGCTAGAATATCTAAAATACGATCAGTTTGGAAAATATTTTTGTTGTTAAAGAAATTTTTTTTTAAAGAAAATTTATTTTATAAAAAAAAACAAGATGTTGATTTAATGATATATTCAGGTTTTTTAAATAGTTATGATAAACAACTAATGTATAAAGTACATGATTTTAATAAAAAAAAAAATTTTTTAAAAAAAAATATTTTATTTGATGATGATAGAATGAATAAATTATTTTTTAGATTTAAAGCGAGACATTTTAAAAATTTATTAACTTATAAAGAAAAAATAATTTGGAAAAAACATTGTTTTAAAGTTTTTAATAAAAATTTTTTATTACAATATATATATAATTTAAAAAACAATTTAAAAAAATATTACAAAGATAAAAAAAAAATATTTTTAATTAAACAAGTTTTTTTATATATGAAGTATGTAATTAATATAATAAAAAATTATTAATTTTTTTTAAATAAAAAATTTATCATATATTTTTCTAATTTTTTTATATCATGTTTTTTTATCATATTTAATTTTTTTTCATTTATAAATTTAGTTTGTTCTTTTTCCCATATTTTCCATGCTTTTTTTGATATTTTATTATATATTTTTTTTCCTATTTTTCCTGGATATTTTTGTGTTTTTTGTTTTTCTAATTTTTTTTTAAAAAATTTACATTTTATTTTTTTGTTCATATATTTTTGTAAAATAAATTGTATTATTTATTAATAATAATATATTTATGTTATAATTAATATTAATTTTTTTTTATTTTTTTTGTTAATATAATTTATACATTAAAATATAAGAAGTATATTTTTTATGAATAATTTGAATAAAAGTTTTTGTTTAAGGAAAAAAGATTTTTTTTTTAGAAAAGAAATTAGAAGTTTTGTTTTTAGAAGAACAAAAATAAGTAGTTTTAAAAAATATATTATAACAAAATATTGGAAAAAATTTTGTGTAAACTTTAATTATAAAAAAAAAAAAAATTTTTTTTACAAAAAATTTCCTATTATAGTAGATATAGGTTTTGGTGATGGTAAAAAATTAATTTATGATGTACAAAAAAATGTGGGTATAAATTTTTTAGGTATTGAAGTATATTTAAATGGTATAATAAATTGCATTAATAAATGTAATTATTATAATATTACAAATTTTAAAATGATTTATTTTGATGCATTTAAAGTTTTTAAATATATGTTGGAAGATAATTCAATATTTAAAGTACAAATATTTTTTCCAGATCCTTGGAGAAAAAAAAAACATAATAAAAGACGATTGATTAATTTAATGTTTTTGTCATTGATAATGCTAAAATTAAAAAAAAATGGTATATTACATATTATGACAGATTGTAAAATTTATTGTAAAAATATTATTAAAAATATAAAATTTATAAATTTTTTTAAAGAATTTTTTTTTATTGAAAATAAATATAAATTTTCAGATTGTAATTTAAATATTTTCACAAAATATGAAAGTAAAGCAAAAAATAAAAATAATTTTATATATAATATTATATATAAAAAAATTTAATTTATGCAAATATTTCTAATAAATTGTCTAAAAATGCAATTCCTTTTTTAGTAGTTTTTAATGCATTTTTTTTGATTTTAATATATCCTTCTTTTTCAGCCATATAAATTTTTTTTAAAATTTTATTTTTGCATATTCCAGTTGTATTTGAAAAATCTGTTATTAAAGTTTTTTTGAATAATCTAAATTTGTTCATAAAAAATTCTAAAATTTTTTCTTTTTTTCTTATTATTTTTATTTTATATAAATAATTTTTAGAATTATATTTTTTAATGTTATTTTGTTTAATAGTTCTTATTATTGTATTATTTTTTATTGTAATTTTTCCATGAGCTCCACATCCTATTCCTATATAATCACCAAAATTCCAATAATTTAAATTATGTTTTGATTTACACATTTTTTTTGAATAAGAAGATATTTCATATTGTTTATATCCCATTTTTTTTAATATTATATTTCCATATTTAAATATTTTTAGAGATATTTTTTCATTACAATTTTTAATTTTTTTTTTATAAAAAACAGTATTTTTTTCTATATTTAATTTATACCAAGAAATATGATCTACATTTAATTTATATGCAATTTTTATATCTACTAAAGCTTTATATAATGTTTGATTTGGTAAACTATGCATAATATCTATGTTAATTTTTATATTTTTATCTTTTTTACAATATTTTATTAATTTAATAACTTCTTTATTGTCGTACATTCTTCTTAAAAATTTTAGTTTTTTATTTTCAAATGTTTGGACTCCTATAGATATTCTATTTATTCCTATCTTTTTATAAAATTTTATATTTTCATTTTTTGCAGTTTTGGGGTCCATTTCTATTGTAATTTCTATTTTTTTATTAAATTTTACTATGTTACTTATTTTTCTTAACATTAAGTATATTTCTTTATATGTTAATAATGTTGGAGTTCCTCCTCCTATAAATATACTATATATTTTTCTTTTTTTTATTAATTTTACATCTTGTCGTAAATCATTACATATGTTTTTTATATATTTATCAACTATTTTTTTTTTTGTTTTAAATATTTCTATATTAAAATTACAAAATGGACATCTTCTTAAACACCATGGTATATGTATATATAAACTTAAATTTATATTTTTCTTCATATTTTTTATATTTTTACATATTTTTTGATAGCCAGCTTTCTAAAATTATTAATGCAGCAGTAGAATCTATTTTATTTTTTGTTAATTTTTTGTCTCCACTAGAGAATAAAATGTTTTTTGCTTCTATTGTACTTAATCTTTCATCATGTAAAAATACTTTTAGATTAAATTTTTTTTTTATTTTTTTAGCAAAATTTTTCGTTTTTTTTGTAATTTTTTGTTCAGTTCCATTCATATTTAGTGGAAGTCCTACTATAATTGTTTTTGGATTCCAATATTTTATTATTTTTTCTATTTTTTTCCAATCTAAAAAATTTTTTTTAATTTTCACTGATTTTAATATGTTTCCAGTATTGGTTATTTTTTGTCCTATCGCTACTCCTATATTTTTTGTACCATAATCAAAAGACATTATATAATTCATTTTTATGCATTACCAAAATTTATTGTAATTTTTTTTACATCTATACCTAATATTTTTGCAGCTTCATTCCATTTATTTTTCATTGGTACTTTAAACAATACATAGCTATTCGCTGGAGCTGTTAACCAAGAATTTTCTAATAATTCATTTTCTAATTGATTTTTTTTCCATGCGCAATATCCTAATGCTACTAACATATTATTTGGATCTTCTAATGTTTCTATAGATTCTAATATATCTCTAGATGTAGTTATTAAAGTATTTTTAGATACTTTAATACTAGTAGAAAAACTTTTTTTTGAAGAATGTAATATAAATCCTCTGTCTCCAGATTGAGGGCCTCCTAAAATTACAGGTTTATTCATTTCTTCATTTTCTTTTTTTATATTTTTTATTTTTAATTTTATTAATATATCTTTTACTTTTAAGTTTTCTATTGGTTTATTTATAATTAAACCCATTGTACCATTAGAATCATGTTTGCATATATAAATAACTGATTTTTTAAAAAATGGATCTTCTATACCTGGCATAGCTATTAAAAAATGGTTTTTTAATTCTATTTTCATTTTTTATACCTATTTCAAAGATTTTTTGTAAATTAAAAAAATTTATTTTTTCTTAATATTTTTTTTTCTAAACAATTTAATAAAATTGATGAAATAGAAATATTATAAAAGTTTTCTATTTCACACATGCAAGTAGGACTAGTAATATTTATTTCTATTAATTTTTCTCCAATTATATCTATTCCAGATAATATTATTCCTTTTTTTTTTAAAAATTTTCCAACTATTTTTGCAATTTTAAAATCTTGAGGTGATATTTTTTTTATTTTTGCTTTACCTCCTACAGCTAAATTTCCTCTGTTTTCTCCTTTTTGCGGGATTCTATAAACACACCATTTTATAGGTTTACCATTTATTATTATTATTCTTTTATCTCCATTTAATATTTCTTTTAAATATTTTTGAGACACACAATATTTTGATTCTCTTTTTGTAACAGTTTCTACTATTACAGAAAAATTTTTATCTTTTTTTTTTATTCTAAATATAGAACTTCCTCCCATTCCATCTAATGGTTTTATTATAATATCTTTGTTTATTTTTATAAATTCTTTTATTTTATTTTTTTTGCTTGTTATTAATGTTACTGGTATAAATTTTTTAAATTTTGTAGCAAAAAATTTTTCATTAAAGTCTCGTAAACTTTTAGGTTTATTAACTACAATAACACCATTTTTTTCTGCTTTTTCTAATATGTATGTAGAATAAATAAATTCCATGTTAACTGGAGGATCTTTTCTCATTAATATTATGTCTAATTTAGATAATAATATAGTTTTTTTTTTAATTATTTTATACCATTGTTTTATGTTTTTTTTTAATATAATTATTTTGGATTCAGAGTATGCTTTATTGCAATGTATGTATAAATCTTTTATTTCCATATAGTATATAATATAATTTCTATTTTGAGCCTCTAATAAAATAGAAAATGTAGAATCTTTTTTTATATTAATTTTTTCTATAGGATCCATAACTACACCTAACTTTATTTTCATATTGTTTATCTTATTTTATGTTTTTATATTATTAATTTTTAACATTAAAAAATATTAAAAAAAATTTTAATTAGTTTAAATGATTTTTATAAATAATGTAGTTATATTTTTTATTATTTGTATTTTATTTTTGAATAGTTGTCAAATCTTGACCAATGACCGTTAAAAGTAAGTCTTATAGTCCCTATTGGTCCATTTCTTTGTTTGCCTATTATTATTTCTGCTATTCCTTTAAAATCACTGTTTTCGTGATATACTTCATCTCTATATATAAACATTATTAAGTCTGCATCTTGTTCTAATGATCCTGATTCTCTTAAATCTGAGTTTAATGGTCTTTTATCTGCTCTTTGTTCTAATGATCTATTTAGTTGAGATAAAGCTATTATTGGTACTTCTAGTTCTTTTGCTAACGATTTTAATGTTCTTGATATTTCAGCTATTTCTAAAGTTCTATTTTCTTTTATAGATGGTATTTTCATTAATTGTAAGTAATCTATCATTATCAGGCTGATTCCTTTATTTTCTCTATATATTTTTCTAGATCTTGATCTTATTTCTGTTGTAGTTAAAGAGGAAGAATCATCTATATATATATTTTTTTTTTTTAATAAAATGTTTATAGTACTAGATATTCTGGACCAGTCTTCATCATTTAATTTTCCAGTTCTTATTTTTGCTTGATTTACTCTAGATAATGATGATAAAATTCTTATAATGATTTGTTTAACCGGCATTTCTAAACTAAATATTAAAACTGGTTTTTCATATATCATTGCTATATTTTCACAAATATTCATTGCAAATGTAGTTTTCCCCATAGAAGGTCTTGCTGCTATTATTATAAGTTCTGATTTTTGTAATCCTGATGTTTTTTTGTTTAAGTCTTGATATCCAGTGTTTATTCCTGTAATATCTTTTATAGGAGATTTCATAAGATTTTCTATATTAGATATAGTTGAATCTAATATTTCTACAATATTTTTTGGTCCAGATTTTTTTCTTAATCTATTTTCAGATATTTTAAATACTATAGATTCAGCATAATCTAAGAGATCTTCACTGTTTCTGCCATTTGTATTATATCCTGCTAACAACATTTTGTTAGCTGCTAATATTATTTCTCGTATTATTGCTCTTTCTCTAACTATATTAGCATAAGCTTTTATATTTGCCGTGCTAGGAGTATTTTTAGACAATTCTGCTAAATATGAAAATTTTCCAACTATTTTTAATTTTTTTTTTTGTTCTAAAGATTCTGATAATGTTATTAGATCAATTGGATTATCTTCATCTAATAAATTTTTCATTTCATTAAATATTATTCTGTGTTTATTAATAAAAAAATCTTTTTCTACTAGTATATCTGATACTAAATCCCATTTGTTATTATCTAGCATTAATCCTCCTAATATAGATTGTTCTGCTTCTATAGAATGAGGGGGTGTATTTATTTTATATTTATTATTTTTATAATATTGTTTAATTTTTTTTTTATTTTTTTCCATTTTAAATATATAATTATATTTTTATGTTCAATTACAATAATATTTTTATTTTGAAAATTTTTTATTTTTTATATTTTTTTAAAATTTTTGTTTTTTATATTTTTCATTATATTTTTTATATTCTTTAAAAATATTCTCAATGTTTATTTTATTGTTTTTTCTATTTAAACATATTAATTTTCTCCATATAGATGATCCTGGTTCATTTTTAAAAATATTTATTATATGTCTAGTTATTTTATAGATAGGTATTTTTTCTAATCTTTTTTTGTTTATATATTTAAATATTTGTTTTAAAATTGTTTTATAACTATTTTTATTTTTGTAATTGAATATTTTTTCATCTACTAATTTAAGTATCATAGGTGATTTATATACACTTCTTCCTAACATTACACCATCTGTATTTTCTAAATGTTTTAATGAGTCTTTTATTGTTTTTATTTCTCCATTTATTATTATTTTTAAATTTGGAAATTTTTTTTTTATTTTATACACAATATTATAGTTTATTTTTGGTATTCTTAAATTATTTTTTGTGCTAAAATTTTTTAGAATTGCTATTCTAGCATGTAAAATAAATGTTTTACAAGAGCTCTTGCTTGATATATAATAAATAAAATTTTTTAAAAAATTATAATTTTCTTTTTTATTTATTCCTATTCGTGTTTTTACGCTTATATCCATAGAAGTATTGTTTGATATTTTATTAATGATATCAACTATAATATTTGGTTTTTTCATCAATATTGCTCCAAAATTTCCTTGTTGAGCTTTTATTGATGGGCATCCTATATTTAGATTTATATATTTATAATTTTTTTTGTAAGAAATTTCAGCACATCTAGAAATTTGATCAGGATTTGATCCAGATATTTGTATTGCTATAGGATTTTCTTTATTTTTATTATATATAATTTTTTTAGATTTTTTGTTTAATATATCATTCGCAGATATCATTTCTGTAAAAAGTAATGCTTTTTTACTAATTATTCTATATATTTTTCTACAATATTCATCTGTATATTTAAACATTGGCGCTACACAAAATCTATATACATTATTTTTTTTTTTTTTCATCTTTTAGAGTATTTTTTAATTTAATTAAACTTTAAATTAAATATATTTTTTTATAATATCATCTATACTATTTTTTTTAAATTTAAATTTTATGTTATTATTATGTTATATATATTTTTTATAAAATTTATAGAGTAAAATTATGGCTAGTAGAGGAATTAATAAAGTAATATTAATAGGTCATTTAGGTCAAGATCCTGAAGTAAGATATATGACTAATGGAATAGCTGTAGCTAATATGAATATTGCTACTTCTGAAACTTGGAAAGATAAAAATACTGGAGAAACTAGAGAAAAAACAGAATGGCATAGAATTGTTTTGTTTAATAAGTTGGCTGAAATTGCTAGAGAATATTTGAGAAAAGGATCTCAAGTATATATAGAGGGTTCTTTACAAACTAGAAAATGGCAGGATCAGAATAATATGGACAGATATACAACTGAAGTAGTTGTAAATATCGGTGGAACTATGAAAATGCTTGGTAATAGAAATAATAATTTTTCTAATAATATTAATGATAAAAATAGTGTTTCTAAAAATTTAGAAACTTCTAAAAAGAATGTTTTAGAAAAAGATAAAATTAAAAAAAATGATAGTTATTCTAAAAAAGATATTTTGTCAAATGAAATTAATGAATCAGAATTTGATGATGAAATTCCTTTTTAATATTTTGTTTGTTTAAAATTAGAATTTTAGACATAATATTATTCTGAATTTTAAACAAACAATATTTTTTTATTTAATAATATATTTTATGATTTTATAAAGTATGTTTGTATGTGTTAAAAATGGTATATGTCCTGATTTTTTTATTATAAAATATCTATTATTTTTTTTAATAAAAATTTTTTTATATGTTTCTTGTTTTGTTATTTTATCGAATTCTCCATATATTCTAAATATTTTTGTATTTTTTTTATATTTTTTATTTTTTATATATGTTTTTAAAATTGTTATAAAACATTTTTTTAAACTTTTATTATTTGGTATTTTTGTATTATGAAAAAAAATATTTTTGTGTTTTTTTTGTATAGATTGTTCTAAGAAAAAATTTTCTATTGTTATTTTATAATTTTTTAGTAATTTTTTCATCATATTTATAATTTTTTTTTTGTTTAAACCAGGCCAAATTTTTTTTTTAAAAAAACATGGTGATGAGCAAATTGTTATAATAATATTTTTTTTATTTACCCCAATTTGTTCTACAAATAAACCTCCTATAGACCACCCAATCCATATAGAATTGTTATTGAATATTTTATACATTAAATTTGTAATATAATAAAAACTTTTTTCATATAGATTAAATTTTTCTATAAATTCACATATTTCTATTATTGTTACATTATATTTTTTTTTAAAAAATTTTATTAATTTATTCCATATTTTTTTGTTTATTCCCCATCCATGTACTAATATAATATTTTTTTTATTTTTTATATTTTTTTTTTTTAAAATAAATTGTTGCATATGTTTTATACATTTATTATTATTATATAATAAAACTTTTATTTTGGTAATTTGTATGATTACTATTTTTAAAGATGCTGAAATTTATTTAAAAAAACTTTTACTAAAAAAAAAAATACTCAAATTAGAGCATTTGCAAAAAATTTAGGTACTTATAAAGTAAAATTTGGAATAATGTATTGTAACATAAAAAATGTAAGTGATAATGATTTAATTTTTAATTATGATGGTTTTTCTCTATATGTAAATAAAAATGATTATGTTTATTTAAAAAATGCTAATATTAATTTAAAAAAAAAAAATACTATTTCACAATTAGTTTTAGATGTGCCGAATATATTTTCTAACAAATATTATAAAAATTTTAGTAAGGAAGAAAAAATAAAATTTTGGATAAAAAATGAAATAAATACTAATTTGTCTATTCATGGTGGTAGTATAAAATTTGTGAAAGTGGATAAATATAACTATGTTCATTTAAAATTTTTAGGTAGTTGTAATGGATGCAACATGTCTAATATAACTTTAAAAAATTTTGTTGAAAAAAGATTATTAAAAAAATTTCCAAAAATAAAAGGAATAAAAGATATTACAGAACATATTCATGGAATACATTCTTATTATTAATTTTTTTTATAATATTTTTTACATTTAGTAAAAAAAATTATTAATAAGTTTTATAAAAATTTATTTTTATAATATTTTATTAACTTCAAAAAAATTTTTTTTAGGTGAGAAAGGGATTCGAACCCTTGATGCAAAAAATTTTACATACACGCTTTCCAGGCGTGCCCTTTAATCCTCTCAGGCATCTCACCAAAATATATATTTTTATAAATTATTTTTGATGTTAAAAATATTTATTTAATTTTATTATTAATGTATTTAAAAATTAATTTTTTATTTTTAATATAAATTATTATACAAAAAATTATTAATTTATACAAATTTAAAAAAAAGTAATTTTATGTATTTATTTACATTAAAATGTAAAAATTAATTTTTTATTTTTTTAAAATGTTTCTTTGTTTGTTATATTAATTAGTATTTTTATTTTTTTTGTATTATTATTATTAAATTAATTTATTTTTATAAAATGAAATTATGGTAGAAAAAAGAAATATTTTTTTAATTGGACCTATGGGTGCAGGAAAAAGTACTATAGGAAAACAATTGTCTCAAAAATTAAATATGGATTTTTATGATTCAGATAAAGAAATTGAAAAAAGAACTGGAGCAAACATTGCATGGGTTTTTGATGTAGAAGGTGAAAAGGGATTTAGAATTAGAGAAAAAAAAATAATAAATGAATTAACTAAAAAAAGTGGTATTGTTTTAGCTACTGGTGGAGGTTCTATAGAATCTGAAAATATAAGAAATGCACTTTCTTCTAGAGGTACTGTTGTATATTTAAATACTACAATAGAAAAACAGTTAATAAGAACTAACAGAGATAAAAATAGACCATTGTTAAACAAAAAAAATATATCTAATAGACATATTTTGGAAGCTTTAGCTAAGAAAAGAAATCATTTATATAAGAATATATCAGATTTTATAGTGGATACAGATAATAAGAGTGCTAAATCAATAGCGTTATATATTTTTAAAAAATTTAAATCAAATAATTTTTTATAAGACTTTTTTTTTATTTTATATATTAGGATAAAATTTTGAAAAAATTAAAAATAAAATTACATGGAAAAAAATATTTTGTAAATATAGGTTATAAAATTATTAATGACGCTAATATAATTTCTTATTTAAAATTATTTAAAGATGTAGTATTAATAACTAATTCAACTTTGCATAAAATATATAAAAAAAATATTATAGATAATTTTATGAAGTTGAAAGTTATTAATAATAAAATAATATTAAATGATGGAGAAATTTATAAAAATTTTAATTCTATAAAAATTATTATTGATAAACTTGTTAAATTTAATTGCGGAAGAAAGGTGCTTCTTATTGCTTTTGGCGGGGGTGTAATAGGTGATATTACTGGTTTCGCGGCTTCTATTTATAAAAGAGGCGTAAAATATATAAATATTCCAACTACTTTATTGTCTCAGGTAGATGCTTCTATTGGAGGCAAAACTGGAATAAATAGTATTCTTTCTAAAAATATTATTGGAACTTTTTATCACCCGGAGTGTGTTATAATAGATTTAATATTTTTAAAAACTTTAAGAAAACAAGATTTTATATCTGGGTTGTCTGAAATTATAAAATATGCAATTTTATTTGATAAAAAATTTTTTTATTGGATAAAAAATAATTTTAAAAAAATTTTTTTATTGGATAAAAAAACTTTATTATATTGTATTATGAAATCTTGTAAATTTAAAATAAAAATAATTGTAAAAGATGAAAGAGAAAAAGATTGTAGAATGTTTTTAAATTTAGGCCATACTTTTGGTCATGCTATAGAATCTTTTACAAAATACACATGGTTGCATGGAGAAGCAGTTTCTGCGGGAATTGTAATGTCTTCTTATTATTCAAAATTTTTAGGAAAAATTTCTCACAAAGAAATTGATGAAATAGTTAATTTATTTAGTATTATTGGATTGCCTATAAACGGTCCTAAAAATATGAAGTTCCAAGATTATTTGAAATATATGGTTAGAGATAAAAAAAATGTTTCTAATAAAAAAATTAGATTAATAATTCCAGAAAAAATAGGAAAGTGTATTTTAATAAAAAATGCAAAAATAGATGTATTGAGACAAACTATTAATAAGAATTTAAAAAATTAATTTTTATAACACAAAATAATTTAATATATAAATTTTATGAAAAATTTTTTTATTGTGCCTTCTATTTTATCAGCGAATTTTGCTAATTTAGGAAATGAAATAAATAGTGTGATAAAATATGGAGCTGATTTTATTCATTTTGATGTCATGGATAATTGTTATGTTCCAAATTTAACATTTGGTCCAGTTGTATTACAATCTTTAAAAAAAAATGGTATAAAATTTGATACTGATGTTCATTTGATGATGAAAATGGTAGATTCTATAATACCTATTTTTGCTAAAGAAAAAGTAAAATTTATTACTTTTCATCCAGAATCTACATTACATATAGATAAAACTATATCTTTAATAAAAAGTTTTGGATGCAAAGCAGGATTAGCTATAAATCCTGCCACTTCGCTTGATTGTTTACGTTATACTTTAGATAAATTAGATTTGGTGTTGATTATGTCTGTTAACCCTGGTTTTGGTAAACAAGAGTTTTTAACTTATGTTTTAAAAAAAATTGAAAAAGTTAGAAGTTTAATAGATAAAAATAATTATAATACAATTATAGAAGTAGATGGAGGAATTAAAAAAAACAATATTTTAGATTTGTTAAAAGCTGGAGCAAATTCTTTTGTTATTGGATCTGAAATTTTTTGTTCTAAAAATTATAAGAGTACTATTTTGCATATTAGAGAAATAATATATAAACATGTATATTAATTTATGTTTTTGAAATTTATACAAACTTTATGTTTTTGTTAATATAAAAATTATTTATATAAATAAATTTTTTATGAGAAAAAATAAATTAAAAAAAAAAATATTATTTAGTGCTATTCAACCTACAGGATTTGTCACATTGGCAAATTATTTAGGTGTTTTAAAACATTGGAAATATATTCAAAAAGATTATAATTGTATTTTTTGTGTTGCTGATTTGCATTCTTTAACAAAGCATGATAATAATTTTAATTTGAGAAAAATTACATTAGATACATTAGCTTTTTATTTAGCGTGTGGTGTGGATCCTAAGAAAAGTATTATTTTTGTACAATCTAATGTAGATGAACATTGTAAAATAAATTGGATTTTAAATTGTTTTTCTTATTTTGGTGAATTATCTAGAATGACACAATTTAAAGAGAAGTCTAGAAACAATAGAAATATTAATATGGGTTTGCTAAATTATCCAATTTTGATGATGTCTGATATATTGTTGTACAATAGTAATTATGTTTTTATAGGAGATGATCAAAAACAACATTTGGAATTAACTAAAGTTGTTGCTAACAGATTTAATAAATATTATGGTAAAACTTTTACAATTCCAAAAAATATAATGTTTAAACAAGGATCTCGAATCATGTCTTTACATGATCCTAAAATAAAAATGTCAAAATCTGATAAAAATAATAAAAATAGTATTTTTTTATTAGACAAAAAAATAGAAATTTATAAAAAAATAAAATTTGCTACTACAGATTCAGAAAGTCCATCAAAAATATTATATGATATTATAAAAAAACCAGGAATATCTAATTTATTAAATATTTTTTCTATATTGAGTGGTAAAACTATTTTACAATTAGAAAAGTTGTTTTATAATTATAATTACTCAATGTTTAAAGAAGAATTGTCAAAATTAATATGTAAGAAATTATATAATTTGCAGAAAAGATATTTTTATTTTAGAAAAAATGAAAATTATTTGTTGAAAATATCTCGTATTGGAGCAAAAGTTGCTTCTACAAAAGCAAAAAATATGATGAATATTATAGAAAAAAAAATATTTTTATAGTTAACAAATAATTGAATATTATAAACTATTTAATTATTTGTTAATGTTTTAATATGATTTTAAAATATTAACATGTTTTAACAAAATAAATTATTTTTTTATTTTATAATATACACATAATTTTAATAAAATTTTTTAATATTTTATTTATATTTTTAACATTATGAAATACACGATATTAGTTTCTGGTCCTTGTTTTGGAACTCAAAATTCTATTAGTTCTTTTTTATTTTCTAAACATTTAATTAAAAAAGGTCATTTTATTAAAAGTATATTTTTTTATTCAGATGGAGTATATAATTCTAATAGTATAAATTTTTCAGATAATGAAAAAATAAATTTGTTAAAATGTTGGAAAAAATTGCATAAAAAATTTAATATAAATTTGAAATTATGTATAGGATCTGCTTTAAAAAGAGGATTGGTAAATAAAGACATTGCTTTAGAAAGAGGTGTGGATATTAATAATATAGATTATTGTTTTAAAATTACAGGTTTTACAGAATTATCTGAAGATATTATGTTATCAGATCGTGTTATTCAATTTTAAAAATTTTTAAATTTTTAAAAAAATATATTAAATTAATTATATGAAAAAAATAGCTTTTTTATTTTCTAAATCCCCTTATGGAAGTAGTGAATGTCGAGAGTTGTTAGATGTATCTTTATCAGTTTCTATGGTAATAAAAATATCATTGTTTTTTATTGGAGATGGAATATTTCAGATATTAAAAAAACAGAATCCAAAAAAAATTTTTTGTTATAATTATTCTAAATCTTTTTTAATATTTGAGCATTATAAAATTTCTAATATTTATGTATGTAAAAGTTCTTTGAAGTCTAGAGGAATAAAATATAATGAAAAATTTATAATTTGTTCAAAAGTTTTAGAAGAAATTTCTTTTAGAAATAAGTTGAATTTGTTTAAAATAGTTATTAATTGTTGAAAAGGTTATGTATGTTACATATGTTAATGAGCTCTCCGTTTAATATTGATATTAATAGTTTTTTCAAATTAATAAAAAAAGAAGACGATATTATTTCTATACAAGATGGAGTGATTATATCTATAGAAAAAAATGTTTTTATAAAAAAAATAATTTGTCTTTCTAAGAATTTATATGTTTTGAAAGAAGATTTAGAAGCGAGAGGATTAGTCAAAAAAGTTTCTAAAAATTTTTTAATAATAAATTATTCGGATTTTATAGATTTAACTGTAAAAAATGTAACTCAAATTAGATGGTAACATATTTAAAGAAATTATATATTTTAATTTTACAAAATATAATTTAAATGTTTTTAAAAGTTTTTTAAAATTATGGAGTTAATATTATATGTCAACTATTAATCAATTGGTTAGAAAATCTAGGAAAAAAAGATTTTCCAAAAGTAATGTTCCAGCGTTAGAAAAATGCCCACAAAAAAGAGGTGTTTGCACAAAAGTATATACAACTACTCCAAAAAAGCCTAATTCGGCTTTAAGAAAAGTATGTAGAGTAAAATTAACTAATGGTTTTGAAGTTACAGCATATATTGGTGGAGAGGGTCATAATTTACAAGAACATTCAGTAATTTTAATTAGAGGAGGAAGGGTAAAAGATTTACCAGGTGTTAGATATCATGTTGTTAGAGGTTCTTTAGATTGCGCTGGAGTAAAAGATAGAAAAAAAAGTAGATCTAAGTATGGAACAAAAAGAATAAAATCTTAATATAAACAATATTATCAAAATTAAAAAAATGAGATTTTTTATATGTCTAGAAGAAGAATAGTTGGAAATAGAGATGTTTTACCTGACACTAAATTTGTTTCTAAAACATTATCTAAGTTCATAAATATAATTATGATTGATGGAAAGAAATCAATAGCTGAAAATATTGTATATAAGTCTTTGAATATTTTATCAAAAAAAACTGATTTAGATGAATTGTCCTCTTTTAAGTTGGCTTTAAAAAATGTTAAACCAATAGTAGAAGTAAAATCTAGAAGAGTTGGAGGATCCACTTATCAAGTTCCAGTAGAAGTAAGGCCGTCTAGAAGAAATACATTAGCTATGAGATGGATAATAATTTCAGCTAGAAAGAGAAGAGATAAATCTATGTGTTTGCGTCTTTTTAATGAGTTGTATGATGCAATAAATAAAAAAGGAGAAGCAATTAAAAAAAAAGAAGAAGTACATAGAATTGCAGAATCTAATAAGGCTTTTGCTCATTATAGATGGTAATAATTTTATTATTACAATAATAAATATTTCACAAACAACATGATTAAAATATATTTTTATATTTTAATAGTATAATAAGAAGATTATTAAAATAATATGTCTCGAAAAACTAAAATTTCACATTATAGAAATATAGGAATTAGTGCTCATATTGATGCTGGTAAAACTACTACTACAGAAAGAATTTTATTTTATACCGGGGTTAATCATAAAATAGGGGAAGTGCATGATGGAGATGCTACAATGGATTGGATGGAACAAGAGCAAGAAAGAGGTATAACTATTACATCTGCAGCTACTACTACTTTTTGGTCTGGTATGTATAATCAGTTTGTACCTCATAGAATAAATATTATAGATACTCCAGGACATGTAGATTTTACGATAGAAGTAGAAAGATCTATGAGAATATTAGATGGTGTAGTAATGATATATTGTGCTGTAGGAGGAGTGCAACCTCAGTCTGAAACTGTTTGGAGGCAATCTAATAAGTATAGTGTTCCTAGAATTGCTTTTATAAATAAAATGGATAGAATTGGTGCAAATTTTTTTAATGTTATCAATCAAATTAAAAAAAGATTTAATATAATTGTTGTCCCCACTCAACTTCCTATCGGATCAGAAAATAATTTTGTCGGAATAGTTGATATCATAAAAATGAAAGCTATAATTTGGAATGATGACGATAAAGGAATTACTTTTAAAAGTTCATCAATTCCAGAAGATTTAATTGACATTTCCGATAGATGGAGAAAACATTTAATAGAAGTAGTAGCTGAATCAAATGATGATTTTATGGAGATATATATATCAGGAAAAGAATTTTCTGAAGAACAATTAAAATTAGGGCTTAGAGAAAGGTCTTTGAAAAATGAAATATTAATAATAAATTGTGGTTCATCATTTAAAAATAAAGGTGTGCAACCTTTATTAGATTCTATAATAGATTTTTTACCTTCTCCTAAAGATATTTATATAAATAAACAAAAAATTTCAGATTTAAATTATAATAGTAAAGATTTTATATTAAAAAAATGTAATGATGATAAATATTTTTCTGCTTTAGCATTTAAAATTTCTACAGATCCGTTTGTAGGAAGTTTAACGTTTTTCAGAGTATATTCTGGAATAATTAGGTCCGGAGATATTGTTTTAAATTCTACTAAATTGCAAAAAGAAAGATTTGGAAGAATAGTGCAAATGCATGCCAATAGAAGAGAAGAGATTAATGAAGTTAGATCTGGTGATATAGCTGCAGCAATAGGTTTAAAGAATGTTACCACAGGAGATACTTTATGTGATCCAAAAAAAAGAATAATTTTAGAAAAAATGGAATTTCCTGAACCAGTAATTTCAATAGCTATAGAGCCAAATACTAAATCTGATCAAGAAAAAATGGGTGTAGCTTTAGCTAGATTAGCGAAAGAAGATCCATCTTTTAAAGTTCATATAGATCATGAATCTAATCAAACTATAATATCTGGTATGGGAGAATTACATTTAGAAATAATTGTAGATAGAATGAAAAGAGAATTTAATGTATCTGCTAATATAGGAAAACCTAGAGTAGCATATAGAGAAGCTATTACAAATAAGGTAACAGATATAGAAGGAAAATATATAAGACAATCTGGAGGAAGAGGTCAATATGGTCATGTAGTCATAGACATTTTTCCTATTAATGTCGATGAAAAAAATTATGAGTTTATAAATGATATAAAAGGAGGAATAATACCTTCTGAATATATTTCAGCTATAGATAAAGGAATACAAGAACAATTAGTTTCAGGTCCATTAGCAGGATATCCAGTAGTTAATATAGGCGTAAGATTACATTTTGGTTCATATCATGATGTTGATTCTTCAGAAATTGCATTTAAATTTGCTGCCTCTATTGCTTTTAAAAATGCTTTTAAATTGGCAAAGCCTGTTTTACTGGAACCTATAATGAAAGTTGAAATAGATACTCCAGAAGAATACATGGGTGATGTAATAGGAGATTTAAATAGAAGAAGAGGTACAATAGAAAAATTAGATAATAATTTTAATAGTAGAATAATAATTTCTAATGTTCCATTATCAGAGATGTTTGGATATGCTACTGATTTAAGATCAAAAACTCAAGGTAGAGCGATGTATTCTATGGAATTTTTAAAATATTCTGAAATTCCTAATAACATAATTTCAGAAATTTTAGAGAGCAAAAAGTAAAAATATTTCTTATTTTCATACTTATAAAATTTTAATATATTAACAAAATTAGAGTACATAAAATGCCTAAAAAAAAATTTGATCGTGTAAAACCTCACATAAACGTTGGTACAATAGGTCATGTAGATCATGGTAAGACAACATTAACTTCTGCAATAACTACAGTATTATCTGAAAAATATGGTGGGCATTCTAGAACATTTGAACAAATAGATAATGCTCCTGAAGAAAAGTCTAGAGGTATTACTATAAATACTTCTCATGTTGAATATGATACTTTAAAAAGACATTATGCGCATGTTGATTGTCCTGGTCATGCTGATTATATAAAAAACATGATTACAGGTGCTGCCCAGATGGATGGTGCTATATTAGTTGTCGCTGCTACTGACGGACCTATGCCTCAAACCAGAGAACATATATTATTAGCTAGACAAGTTGGTGTTCCTCATATAATAGTTTTTTTAAATAAATGTGATATGGTTGAAGATGATGAATTATTGGAATTAGTTGAAATGGAAGTTAGAGATCTTTTAACAGAATATGATTTTCCTGGTGAAAAAACTCCAATAATAAGAGGTTCAGCTTTAAAAGCTATAGATGGAGATAAACATTGGAAAAATAAAATTATTGAATTGTCTAATTCATTAGATGAATATATTCCAGATCCTATTAGGGAAATAAATGAACCTTTTTTATTACCTATAGAAGATGTTTTTTCTATATCTGGAAGAGGAACTGTTGTGACTGGTAGAGTAGAAAAAGGTGTAATAAAAGTAGGTGAAGAAGTAGAAATAGTTGGAATAAAATCTACTTCTAAAACTATATGTACTGGTGTTGAAATGTTTAGAAAATTGTTAGATGAGGGAAGAGCAGGGGAAAATGTAGGTATATTATTACGAGGAACTAAAAGAGATGATATAGAAAGAGGTCAAGTTTTAGCAAAACCTGGATCTATAACACCTCATAAAAAATTTAGTTCTAAGGTATATATTTTATCTAAAGAAGAAGGAGGAAGACATACTGCCTTTTTTAAAGGATATAGACCACAATTCTATTTTAGAACTACTGATGTTACAGGGTTGATAGAATTACCAGATTCTATGGAAATGGTTATGCCTGGAGATAATGTTGAATTAACAGTTACTTTAATATGCCCAATAGCTATGACAGAAGGTTTAAGATTTGCTATAAGAGAGGGAGGAAAAACTGTTGGTGCTGGTATAGTATCTAAAATAATTGAATGATCTTTTTTTCTTATAGAAAAAGAGGTATTTTAGTACCTCTTTTTCTATTATTATAGTTTATACTAGTTTTTAAAATTTATATTTGATACAATTTACTTTTATTATTTTACATTATATTTGTAATTTAAAATTTTTTTTTATAAAAAATGAATAAAATTTTAATTTATTTTGTAAAAGAAAATTTTTGGAGAATATATAAACAAATTATGAATAATCAAAGAATTCGTATTAGATTAAAGGCTTTTGATCATAGATTAATAGATCAATCAACTGAAGAAATTGTATATACAGCAAAAAGAACAGGGGCTCAGGTTAGAGGTCCTATACCATTGCCTACTAGAAAAGAGAAATTTACTATATTAATTTCTCCTCATGTTAATAAAGATGCTAGAGATCAATATGAAATATGTACACATAAAAGACTTATTGACATTGTGGAACCTACTGAAAAAACTGTAGATGCACTTATGAGATTGGATTTGGCTGCTGGTGTAGATGTTCAAATAGTTTTAGATTAATATAAACAACTTTTTATTAAAATAAATTTTATTATAGGTAATTTTATATGGTCGGTTTAGTAGGAAGAAAAATAGGATCATCTATGATTTTTTCTAAAAATGGTAATTTAATTCCAGTTACCATAATAGAGATTACTAAAAATAGAATAGTTCAAGTAAAAAATTTAAAAAATGATAAATATTGTGCTATACAGATAACTACTGGTAAAATAAATATAAATAAAATTAATAAACCAGAATCAGGGCATTTTATAAAACATAATGTTTCTGCAGGAAGAGGTTTATGGGAATTTAGAGTTAAAAACAATAATAATTTTTTTTCTGGTCAATCTTTAAAAATAAATTTTTTTAAAAATATAAAAAAAGTTGATATAACTGGTTTATCAAAGGGAAAAGGTTTTTCTGGTACAATAAAAAGATGGAATTTTAAATCTCAAGATAATAGTCATGGAAATTCTTTGTCACATAGAGCTCCTGGATCTATAGGTCAAAATCAGACTCCAGGAAGGGTATTTAAAGGAAAAAAGATGGCTGGGCATTTAGGAAATAAGAAAGTTACTATACAAAATTTAACTATAGTTTTTTTAGATGAAAAAGATAACTTTTTATTTGTAAAAGGAACTGTTCCTGGATGTTCTAATGGAAATTTAATAATTAAACCTTCTGTAAAAATTAAGAGGTAAGTAATTTTTTATATGAAATTATTATTAAAAGATAGTAAAAGTGATTTTATCACTTTATCAAATTCTATATTTGGAAAATCTTTTAACAAGAAATTAATACATCAAGTTTTATTATCATATATTTCTGTTGGTAAAATTGGAACTAAATCACAAAAATCTAGATCTGAAGTTTCTGGTTCTGGAAGAAAACCATGGAAACAAAAAGGTACTGGTAGAGCTAGAGTAGGATCAATAAGGAGTCCTATATGGAGATCTGGAGGTGTAACATTTGCATGTAAATATAAAAATAATTTTAAAAAGATTAATAAAAAAATGTATAAAGGATCTATAAAAAGTATTTTTTCTGAATTAATAAGACATAATAAATTGATTGTTTTTAAAAAATTTATTATAGATTATCCGAAAACTAAATTGTTTGTTAAAAAAATAAATTTTATTATTTCTAATAAGATTTTGTTAATATTAGATAGATTTGACAAGAACATTTTTTTATCTTCTAGAAATTTGAAAAAAGTTTTAGTAATAGAAGATAGATTTATTAATCCGTTAATTTTATTATCTTATGACTTTATAATAACAACATCAAATACATTAAAAAAAATAGAGAAAAGTTTAAATGATAAATAAAGAATATATGTTAAAAATTTTTCGAGGTATGCATATTTCTGAAAAGTCTTCTTCAATTTCTGGTAAAAATAATATTTTTATAATAAAAGTTTTAAAAGATTCTAACAAGATAGAAATAAAAAATATGTTAGAAAAAATTTTTAATGTATCTGTAATAAAAGTTAATACTTTAATTATAAAAGGTAAAAAAAAAAATAGTAAGAAAGGTTCTGTTAATAAAGTAGGATTTAAAAAAAATTGGAAAAAGGCATATGTTACGTTAAAAAAAGGTGACAACTTAAATTTTTAGATTTTTTTACTAGAAAAATATAGGATAATTATGATAGTTAAAAAAGTAAAACCAACGTCTTCCGGTCGTAGACATTTGATAAAGATAAAAAATGTTAATTTGTATAAGAAGAAACCTATAAAATCTTTATTAAGAAAAATAGTTAAAACTGGAGGAAGGAATAATTTAGGAAGAATAACAACTAGACATATTGGTGGGGGGCACAAAAGAAAATATAGATATATAGATTTTAGAAGAAATAAAGATAATATAAAAGCTGTTGTTAAAAGAGTTGAATATGATCCTAATAGATCATCTAATATAATTTTAATTTTATATCAAGATGGTACTAGAAGTTATATTTTAGAACCGAAAAATATAAAAATAGGGGATGTGATAATTTCAGGCGACAATGTAGAAATAAAAATTGGAAATTGTTTAAAAATTAAAAATATACCTTCTGGAGAGTATATACATAATATAGAAATTAGACCTGGAAAGGGAGCTCAAATTTCTAGATCTGCAGGTAGTCATGCTCAGGTTGTATCTAAAGATAAAGATAAAAATTATGTTTTAGTTAGATTATCTTCTGGAGAAATTAGGAAAATACATTCTAATTGTAGAGCTACAATAGGTGAAGTTGGTAATATAAAACATATGTTAAAAAGTTTTGGAAAGGCTGGATCTAAAAGATGGATTGGTATAAGACCAACCGTACGCGGCACTGCTATGAATCCTGTAGATCATCCACATGGTGGTGGTGAAGGTAAAAATTTCGGAAAACATCCTGTTACTCCTTGGGGTAAGAAGACTAAAGGAAAAAAAACTAGAAATAACAAAAGAACGCAAAAATTTATTTTACGTAGTAGAAAATAATTAGGAGTGAAATTAAAATGCCTAGATCTTTAAGAAAAGGTCCATTTATAGATGAAAGTTTATTTAAAAAAGTAACAAAATCATTAAAATTGAAAGATAGAAAACCAATAAAAACTTGGTCTAGAAGATCTACTATATTTCCTAATATGATAGGATTAACTATTTCTGTGCATAATGGAAGAAAACATATACCGATTTTTATTACTGAAGAGATGGTAGGTCATAAATTAGGAGAATTTTCTATTACTAGAACTTATAGAGGTCATAATGTAGATAAGAAAATAAAAAAAAATGTTTCTGAAGAATCTAAATAAAAAATTTTATATGAGGTTTTAATATGAAAGTGTATGCTGTATATAAAAAGGCTAATTCTTCAGCACAAAAGGTTAGATTAGTTTCTAAATTAATACTAGGAAAAAAAGTTTCTTTAGCTATGGAAATATTAGAATTTAATAGAAAAAAAGCTTCTAATTTAATAATTAAAGTTTTAAATTCTGCTATTGCAAATGCTGAACATAATTATAATTTAGATGTAGATAAATTAAAAATTTTGAATATTATGGTTGACGAAGGCCCTGTTATGAAAAGAATGATGCCTCGTGCTAAAGGAAAAGCTGATAGAATTTTAAAGAGAACTAGTCATATAAAAATAATAATTTCTGATTGAATATAAAATTGGAGATACAATAAAATGGGTCAAAAAGTTAATCCTAATGTAATGAGATTAGGAATAATTAAACATTGGAACTCTATTTGGTTTGCTAATAAAAAAAATTTTTCCAAAAATTTAAAGAACGATTTTGAAGTTAGAAAATTTATATTTAAGCAATTACCAAAAGCTTCTATATCTAAAGTTGTTATTGAAAGACCTTCTAAAAGTATTAAAATAACAATATTTACTTCTAGACCTGGTATTGTAATTGGAAAAAAAGGTGAAGATATAGAAAAAATTAGATTAAAAATATCTAAATTAATTGATGCTCAAGTTCAAATTAACATATCTGAAATAAAAAAACCTGAGTTAGATGCTAAATTAGTTGCAAATAATATAAGTATACAATTAGAAAGAAGAGTAATGTTTAGAAGAGTTATGAAAAGAGCAGTTCAAAATGCTATGAGGCAGGGTGCAAAAGGTGTGAAAATAGAAATTAGTGGAAGATTGGGAGGAGCTGAAATAGCAAGAAGAGAATGGTATAAAGAAGGTAGAGTTCCTTTACATACATTAAGAGCTAATATTGAATACAGTTTTTCAGAAGCTAATACTACATATGGAATCATTGGAATAAAAGTTTGGATATTTAAAGGAGAAATTTTAGGTAAAATGGATATTATGTTAAAGTTAGAAAAACCTATCGTAAAATTTAGAAAACAATATAGAAAAAGAAAAATTGTATAAAGGAGTATTTTTATGTTGCAACCTAAACGTACTAAGTTTAGAAAAATGCATAAAGGAAAAAATAGAGGTGTTTCTATAGGTAGTAATATTTGTTTTGGAAAATTTGGTTTGAAATCTGTTACTAGAGGAAGAATTACTGCTAGACAAATAGAATCAGCTAGAAAAGTAATAAGTAGATTAATTAAAAAAGATGGTAAAATGTGGATAAGAATATTTCCTGATAAACCTATTACTAAAAAACCTTTGGAGGTTAGAATGGGTAAAGGTAAAGGAAATGTTGAATATTGGGTTTGTTTGGTAAAACCTGGAAGAGTTTTATATGAAGTAGATGGAGTTTCAGAAAGTATTTGTAGAAAAGCATTTTTTTTAGCTTCAACAAAATTATCTGTTAAAACAATATTTATAAAAAAAGGTATAATATGGTAAATAAAACAAATTATAAAAAAATATGTTTAAAACTTTATAAAAAATTGTTTGTATTATTAAAAGAACATTTTAATCTTAAGATACAATTATTTGCTGGTAAATTAAAAAAAATACATTTACTAAAAGTTTGTAAAAAAAAAATTTCTAAATTAAAGTTTTTGATGGGTTTAAATAAGGTTAATAAATATGATAGATAACGTAAAACTTTTAAAAGGTATAGTTATAAGTAATAAAATGCACAAAACTTGTGTTGTTTCGGTTGAACGTTTTGTAAAACATAAAATTTATGGTAAGTTTATAAAAAGAAATACTAGATTGAAAGTTCATGATGAAAAAAATTTATGTTCAGTAGGTGATTTGGTTGAAATTTCTGAATGTAGACCAATATCTAAGAGTAAATCTTGGAAATTAATAAAAGTTATAAAAACTAATAATAATTTTAAAAGAAAATAAGGGATTTTTAAATATGATTCAAGAACGAACAACATTATATGTTGCAGATAATTCTGGAGCTAAATCAGTTGTTTGCATAAAAGTATTAGGTGGGTCAAAAAAAAGATATGCTAATATTGGAGATATTATAAAAGTAGCCGTGAAAGAATCTATGTCTAATGGAAAAGTTAAGAAAGGTGAAGTTTTAAAAGCTGTGGTTGTAAGAACTAAAAAAGGTATTTCTAGATTAGATGGATCATATATTAGGTTTGATAAAAATTCTTGTGTTTTATTAAATAATGTTAATGAATCTGTAATTGGAAGTAGAATTTTTGGTCCTGTAACAAGAGAATTAAGAACAAAAAAATTTATGAAAATTGTGTCTTTAGCTTCCGAAGTTTTTTAGGGGTGTACTTACAAAATGTCTAAAAAAATTAAAAAGAATGATGAAGTAATGGTTATAGCTGGAAAATATAAAGGAAAAAGAGGAATTGTTAAAAATTTTATTTCTAAAAATAAGGTAATTGTAAATGGTATAAATATTATTAAAAAACATAAAAAGTCTGTTCCTGAAAAAAATGAACCAGGGGGTATAATAGAAAAAGAATCTTATATTCAAGTGTCAAATTTAAAAATTTTTAATAAGATTTTGGGAAAATCTGATAGAGTAGGTTTTAGATTTGAAAATGGAAAGAAAGTACGCTTTTTTAAGTCTAATAAAAAAAATATAGATTAAGTAAAGATTTTTATAATATTTTATAAAAAATGGAGATTATTTGTGTTAGAATTAAAAAATTTTTATAAAAGAAAAGTGATTAATTTTTTATTTAAAAAACTTAATTTTTCTTCAGTTATGCAAGTACCAAGAATTGAAAAAGTTACTTTAAATATTGGAGATGGTAGTTGCAATAATAGTAAAAAAAATTTAGTTAGTATTATTTCTGATATTACTATGATATCTGGTCAAAAACCAATAGTTACTAACGCTAAAAAATCTATATCTGGTTTTAAAATAAGACAAGGTCATCCTGTAGGATGTAAAGTTACTTTAAGAAGTAATAGAATGTGGGATTTTATAAATAGATTTATATATATAGTAGTTCCTAGAATAAGAGATTTTAGAGGATTTAGTATTAAATCATTTGATGGTAGAGGAAATTATAATATAGGAATTAAAGAACAAATTATTTTTCCAGAAATAAATTATGAAAAGATAGATAAAACTAGAGGTTTAAATATTTCAATAACTACTAACACAAATTCTGATATGCATGCTTTAGAATTATTAAAATCTTTAAATTTTCCATTTAAAAAATAATTTATTAGGATATATGATATATGGCTAAAGAATCTATAAAAGCTAGAGAATTGAGAAGAAAAATTTTGAGTAAGAAGTTTTACCATGTTAGGAAGAAATTAAAAAAAATTATATTTAGTTTAAAAACTTCTGATAATGTTAAGATGAAAGCTATATTTAAGTTACAAAGATTGCCTAGGGATTCTAGTAAATGTAGAATTAGAAATAGATGTTATATAACTGGAAGACCTCATGCATTTTTAAGAAAATTTGGATTAAGTAGAATAAAATTTAGAGAAGCTGCTATGAACGGTGAAATTCCAGGTTTAAAAAAATCTAGTTGGTAGAGTTTTATTTGTTATTTAATATTATGAGGAGTAAATTATAAATATGAGTATGCAAGATTCTATTAGTGATATGATAACTAGAATAAGAAATGGTCAACTTTCTAAAAAAGTGTTTGTATTAGTAAAGTTTTCTAATTTTAAGTCTAATATTTTGAATGTATTAAAAAGAGAAGGATATATAGAAGGGTATTCCATAAAAAATAAAATAAAAATATTTTTAAAATATTTTAATGGTAAACCTGTAATAGAAAAAATTGAAAAAATAAGCAAGCCAAGTTTAAGAATATATAAAAATAAAAAAAATATATCTAAAGTAATATCCGGTTTAGGGATTTCTATAATATCTACTTCTAGAGGTATTTTAACAGATTTTGAAGCTAGAAAGTTAGGTATTGGAGGAGAAGTTTTGTGTAATGTATATTAAATTAATATATTTTTTTAATAATTTTTTATAGAAAAATACATGGAGTTTTATATGTCTAGAATAGCAAAAAAACCTATTTTAGTTCCAGATGATGTAGATATAAATTTTAAAAAAAATAATATTATTGTAGAAGGTATACATGGAAAATTGAAATTTTTAGTTAATAAATTTGTTAAAATAAAGTATAAAAATAAATTATTAACTTTTTTTGGAAATAAAAGATATTATAAATCTTGGATGTATGCTGGAACTTGCAGATCTATAATTTTTTCTATGATATATGGAGTTAGAAAAAAATTTTTTAAAACATTAATTTTGTTTGGGGTGGGCTACAAAGTAGCTTTGGATAAAAACATTGTAATTTTAAATTTAGGTTATTCTCATGAAATAAAGTATGTATTACCTAATGAAATTAATGCAATTTGTAATTCTAATACTAAAATTACTTTAAATGGAATAAGTAAACAATTAGTTTATCAAACTGCAGCTAATATACGTTTATATAGAGTTCCAGAGCCATATAAAGGTAAAGGAATTCGTTATGAAAATGAAAATATTTTTAGAAAAGAGGCTAAGAAAAAATAGTATGAATTTTTTTAAAAAGAAAAATGCTAGAATTAGAAGATCAATAAAATTTAGAAAAAATTTTAAAAGGCTAAAAAATATTAGACTAGTTGTACATAGAAGTTCTAGAAATATTTATGCTCAAATAATTTCTTCAGATAATTTTGTATTAGTTTCTGCCTCTACATTGGAAAAAAAAATAAAAAATAAAATTTCATATCCTGGAAATAAAAAATCAGCTAAATGTGTTGGAAAATATATAGCTACTAGATCTGTAAAAAAAGGTTTTAGTAAAGTGTCATTTGATCGTTCTGGATTTAAATATCATGGAAGAATTAGAGAATTAGCTAATTCAGCCAGAAAATATGGTTTAAAATTTTAGGAATGTAGTTATATGAAAAATTTTGAAAAAAAAAAAAATAATGAACTTTATGAAAAGTTAATTTCTGTGAATAGAGTATCTAAAACTGTAAAAGGTGGTAGAGTATTTTCTTTTTCTGCATTAACTGTAGTAGGAAATAAAAATGGAAAAGTAGGATTTGGTTATGGAAAATCTAAAGAAGTGCCTTTTGCAATACAAAAAGCTATGGAAAAAGCAAGAAAAAATATGATATCATTTTTTTTAAATAAAAATACTTTGCAATATTCTATTAAAGAAACTTTTACTGGTGCAATAATTTTTATGAAACCTGCATCTGATGGTACTGGAATAATTGCAGGAGGTGCTATGCGTGCTGTTTTTGAAGTTTCTGGAATTTCTAACGTTTTAGCAAAAAATTATGGATCTACTAATCCTATAAATGTAGTTAGAGCTACTATAAATGGATTAAAGAATATGCAATCTCCAAATATGATTTCAAGAAAAAGAAATAAAAAAATTAAATTTTTTACTGGAAAATTTTAATAATATGAAATATAAAAATTTGAAAATAACTCAAATAAGAAGTTCAATAGGCATATTACCAAAGCATAAATTAACTTTATTAGGATTAGGATTAAAAAAAATTGGTAGTTTTGTTAATTTATATAGTAATGATTCTACAATGGGAATGATAAAGAAAATAAATTATATGTTAAAAATAGAGGAATTATAATTTTTATGTTATTAAAAAGTGTAATATCATGTATTATAAAAAAAAAAAAAAAAAAGAGACTTGGCCGAGGAGTTGGATCTGGATTAGGTAAAACATCTGGTAGAGGTCATAAAGGTCAAAGATCTAGAAAAGGATCTTCAGTAAGAATAGGTTTTGAAGGTGGTCAAACTCCTTTGTATAGAAGATCTCCAAAATTTGGTTTTGTTTCTAAAAAAAATATTTTTACTAAAGAAATAAAATTTGATTTTTTAAAAAAAATATTAAAAAAATATAGTATAATTAATTTAAATATATTAAAAACTAATAGTGTTATAAAAAAAAATACAAAATATGTAAAAATTATAGGAAATTATAAAATAGATAAACCTATTATATTAGAAGGTATTAAGACTACAAGGAAAATATCACATGAAATAAAAAAAAATGGTGGAGTAATAAAATAGGTAATAAATATATATTATGATAAATAAATTAAAATATAAATATAAAGAGTTTTCTAAAAGAATTTTTTTTAGAAATAGAAATGAATTACAAAGTCGTGTTTTATTTATTATGTTCGCAATAATTATTTTTAGAATTGGTTCTTTAATACCTGTTCCGGGTATTAACATTAATATACTTTCAGAAATATTGCATAAACACAGTGGAAATTTTTTATATATGCTTAATATTTTTTCTGGAGGTACAATAAATAAAGCATCTATATTTTCTTTAGGAGTAATGCCATATATATCTTCTTCTATTATTATTCAATTGTTAACTATAATTAATCCATATTTTAAGAACATAAAAAAAAATGGTGAAATTGGAAAAAGAAAAATTGGTAAATATACCAAGTATCTTTCTTTTATTTTCGCTATTATTCAATCTATTTGTATATCTATTAGCTTACCTCATATATATTTTTTTAAAAATTTAGTAATAAATCCTGGATTATATTTTTATATTTTATGTTCTGTTAGTTTAATAACAGGAACAATGTTTTTAATATGGTTAGGAGAACTTATCACAAAGTATGGTATAGGTAATGGAATATCTATAATAATATTTCTTGGAATAATATCTGGTATACCAAATTCTATTTTTAATATTATAGAAAAAGTTAGATTGGAAAGTTTTAATTATTTGTTATTAATAGTATTGTTTATTTTTATGTTTTGTGTAATTTTTTTTGTTGTATTTGTTGAAAGAAGTATTTATAAAATAAATATTCATCATCCAAATGTTAATCAAAGAAGAAAATTATATATTGCAAAAAATAGTTATTTACCTTTAAAAGTTAATATAGTAGGTGTAATACCAGCAATATTTGCATCAAGTGTGGTATTATTTCCATATACGATATTTTCTTGGATAATTAGTTTTAATAAAAATAATTTTTTAATTAATTTATTAAAATATTTGCAACCTCATAGTTTTTTTTATATATTTGCTTATGTTTCTTTAATAATATTTTTTTGTTTTTTTTATACTAATTTAACTTTTAATTCTATAGAAATGTCTGAAAATTTAAAAAAAACTGGATCTTTTATAAAAGGTATAAGACCAGGTTATAAAACCTCTGAATATATTAGAAAAATTGTATTAAAATTAACTTTTATAGGTGCTATATATATGATTTTTGTATGTATGATTCCTGAGTTCATAAAATATTTTTTTAATTTTAATATTTATTTTGGTGGAACATCTTTATTAATAGTTGTAGTTGTTATTATAGATTGTATTAGTCAAATACAAAATATTGTAGTATCAAATGTGTATTATAAAAATTTTAGAGATTCTAATAATAAATTTAAGAATAATTTTTTTTAATTAAAGGTTTTTTAAAATATGAAAGTTAGAACTTCTGTAAAAAGAATGTGTAAATTTTGTAAAATAGTGAGAAGAAATAATGTTGTTTTAATTACTTGTAAAAATGATAAAAAACATAAACAAAGACAAGGTTAATATATTATTTAAAAATTTAAATTTTATTTTTTATGGATAAAACATTAGTTTCGAGGATTTTAAAAAATATATGATTCGTATTCATGGCATAAATATAGATAATAGAAAACATGTTAATATAGCTTTAAGTATGATATATGGTATTGGAAGATCTAGAGCTAATTATATTTGTAAAGATTTAAAAATATCATGTTTTGCTAAAATTGGTTCTTTACATGATAAACAATTAGACATGTTAAGAGAAAAAGTATCTAAATTTGTTGTTGAGGGTGATTTAAGAAGAACAACAAAATTGTGTATAAAAAGATTAATGGATTTAGGGTGTTATAGAGGATTAAGACATAGAAGAGGACTTCCTGTAAGAGGACAAAGAACTAAAACGAATGCGAGAACTAGAAAAGGTATTAGAAAAATATTAAAAAAATAGTTTTTAAAATAAAAAAAATAAGAGTATAAATATGAAAAAAAATTTAATTAAACAAAAGAAAAAAATTAAAAAGAAATATATTACAGATGGAATTGCACATATTCATGCTTCTTTCAATAATACTATTGTAACTATTACAGATAAAAAAGGGAACACATTAGGATGGGCTACTTCTGGTGGTTCAGGTTTTAGAGGTTCTAGAAAATCTACTCCATTTGCCGCTCAAATTGCAGCTGAAAAATGTTCTGAATTAGTGAAATCTTATAATATACAGAATTTAGAAGTAATGGTAAAAGGGCCCGGGCCTGGAAGAGAGTCAGCAATAAGATCATTGCATTCTATGGGTTTTAAAATAATAAACATAACTGATGTGACTCCTATACCTCATAATGGATGTAGATCTCCAAAAAAGAGAAGAGTATAATAAATTTGTTTTAAGGAAAACACAATGGCAAAATATTTAGGACCAAAATTAAAATTAAGTAGAAGAGAAGGTGTGGACTTATTTTTAAAATCAGGATTAAGATCAATAGACACAAAATGTAAACTTAAAAATTTTCCTGGTCAGCATGGTGCAAAAAAAACTAGAATTTCAGATTATGGGTTACAATTTAGAGAAAAGCAAAAAGTAAAAAGATTATACGGAATATTAGAAAATCAGTTTAAAAATTATTATGTAAAAGCATCTAAATTAAAAGGTAATACTGGAGAAAATTTATTAAAATTACTTGAAAGAAGATTAGATAATATAGTATATAGAATTGGTTTCGGAAGTACTAGATCAGAAGCTAGACAATTAGTTAGTCATAAATCAATATTAGTTAATAATAAAATAGTTAACATACCATCGTATCAAATTTCTATAAATGATGTTATAAAAGTAAAAGATAGTTCTGCGAATCAATCTAGAATAAAAGCTTCTTTAGAAATTTCTAAACAATATGAAAAATTTTTATGGATAGAAGTTAATGTTACTAATATGACTGGAGTGTTTAAACAAATTCCTGAAAGAAGTGATTTGTCTTCTGATATTAATGAACATCTAATAGTAGAATTTTATTCTAAATAATGTTTGTTTTAATTTTATAATGGAAGGTGTTATGTATCATAGTTTTATATCCACTTTATTAAAACCTAGATTAGTAAATATAAAAAAAATTAGTTTTAATAAATCTTTAGTTACTTTAGAACCTTTAGAAAGAGGATTTGGTCATACTTTAGGGAACGCTTTAAGAAGAATATTGTTATCTTCTATACCAGGATGTGCTATTACAGAAGTTTATATAGATGGAATATTACATGAATATAGTACTAAAGATGGTGTTAAAGAAGATGTTGTAGATATTTTGTTAAATTTAAGAGAATTACCTATAAAAATACATAGTAAAGATTCTTCAATAATAACAATAGAAAAATTTGGAGAGTGTGATGTTGTAGCTTCTGATATTTCTCATAATGGAGATGTAGAAATAATGGCACTAAAACATTTTATTTGTAGTTTAACTTCTGAAACTTCATCTATAAAAATGAGAATGAAAGTGCAAAAAGGAATAGGATATTCTTCAGCTTCTTCTAGAATTAATAATGATAATAATCAAAATAAAGATTTTTATTTAGGAAGACTTTTATTAGATGCATGGTACAGTCCAATTAATCATATTTCTTATAATGTAGAATCTGCAAGAGTAAAACAAAGAACTGATTTAGATAAATTAATAATATTAATAGAAACTAATGGAACAATTGATCCTGAAAGTGCTATAAGATATGCATCTACAATTTTATCAGAACAATTGGAGTCTTTTATTTATCTGAGAGATTTTAAAAAAGATAAAATAAAAGAAGAAAAACCCAAATTTGATCCAGCATTATTAAGACCAGTAGATGATTTAGAACTTACTGTTAGATCAGCTAATTGCTTAAAAACTGAATCTATACATTATATAGGAGATTTAATACAAAAAACTGAAGTGGAATTATTAAAAACTCCAAATTTGGGAAAAAAATCTCTCACTGAAATAAAAGATGTTCTGGCATCTAGAAACTTATTTTTAGGGACGCAATTAAAGAATTGGCCTCCAAAAGATTTATTAGAATAATTTTTTTGCGCAAAAATATTTTAATAAAAACTTTTTCAAAATTTTTTAAAATAGAGAAATTTTTATGAGACATAGAAAATCTGGAAAAAAATTTAATCGTACTAGAAGTCATTTTAAATCTATGATTAGAAATATGATGTGTTCTTTGTTTGAATATGAAAGAATAAAAACAACTTTATCTAAATCTAAAGAATTAAGAAGGTTTGCAGAAAAAATAATTACTATGTCTAAAAAAGATTCTGTTCATAATAGAAGATTGGTTTTTTCTAAAATAAGAAATGTAAAATTAGTTAGAAAGTTATTTTCAGATATATCTCCATTTTTTTTAAATAGACCAGGAGGATATACTAGAATTCTAAAATGTGGTTTTAGAAAGGGAGATAATGCCATTATGTCATATATAGAATTAGTAGATAGAAAAAAAGTTCATTTAATTAAAAAAAAATAATAAATATTACAAAATATTTTATTAATAAAATATTATAAATAATAGTTGTTTTTTTATAACTATTATTTATAAAAATTATTTTATTATTTTTTATTATCTAATAATACTTCCTATTGTAAAAAAATTTTTATATCCATTGTATATATCTAAAGAGTTTATAATATTTTTTCCTTCAAATTGAATTTTTTTTATTAAAAAACAGTTTTTTTTTGTTCCTACACATATTCCATGTTTTGAAATTTTTACAATTTCTCCATGCAAATAATTTTTTTTTAAAATTATTTCTTTTGAGCTAGTAACTTTTATTCTTTTTTTTTTATATATAAAATAAGTTCCAGGTTTAGGAAAAAATGCTCTAACAGATCTTTCTAAGAACTTTGCAGTTTTTTTCCAATTTAGTTTTGTTTCTATTTTATTTATTTTACTTGCATACAAATTATTTTTTATTTTATTTATTTTTTTATATTTTTTATGTTTTTTAAAAATATTTTTTAATAATAAAAACATAGATTTTATTCCAACATTACATAATTTTTTTGATAAACTTTTAAATGTATCTTTTTTACTTATTTTACATGTTTTTTTTTTTAATATTTTTCCTGAATCGAATTTATTATTTATTAATATTATACTAATTCCAGTTAATTTATCTCCATGTAATATAGATCTTTGTATAGGTGCGGGTCCTTTCCATTTTGGAAGAATTGATGGGTGCACATTTATTGCTTTTAAAGGAAATATGTTTATCATTTCTTTTGGAATTTTTATTCCATATGCTACTATTATCATAATATCAGGATTATTTTTTTTTATTTTTTTTATTATATTTTTATCTTTTAAATTCGTATTATAAATTATTGGTATAGAATATTTTTTAGAAGTATATATTATTTTTGAGGGAAAGTTTTTTTTTATTTTTTCTTTTTTAGTTATTGTTTGCATTATTTTATGATTTGATTTTATTAAAGATTTTAAATATTTTTCTGAAAATGAAGTTGTTCCAGCAAAAACTATTTTTAAACTTTTTTTTATTTTTTTTTTCATTTTATATTTTTTTATTTTTTTTCATTTTTTTTAATTTTTTTTTTATTATATTTTTTTTTAAATCAGACAGATAATCAATAAATAATTTTCCGAATAAATGATCTATTTCATGTTGTATACATATTGATAATAAAGATTTTGCATATATTTTTATATTTTTTCCAAAATAATTTAATGCTTCTATTTCTAAATATTTATATCTTGGAACTAATGCTTGTTGATTTGGAAATGATAGACAACCTTCGTTTTGTAGTATTTTTTTTTTTTTTTTTTTTATTTTTGGATTTATTATTGTAATTTTTTTATTAAAATTTTTAGTATCTAAAATTGTTATTATTTGTAATGGAATGTTTACTTGAATAGCTGATAATCCTATTCCATTTTCTGATATCATGGTTTCAAACATTTTATCTATTATATTTTGTATTTTTATATCTATTCTTTTAACTGGTTTAGATATGCATCTAAGTTTTTTATTAGGATATGTTAATATTTTAAATATTTTCATTTTTTTAAAATTTTGTTATTTTTATTTTAAACAATTTAATTTTATGTTATCATTTTACATTTATATTATCTTTAATTTTTTTAAATAAATCAATATAAAACTTTTTTTAAATAATTTTTTATGTATATTGAAATAAAAAAAAATCTTGATAAATGTGTTTTAGATTTAAAAAATGGTAAAATTATTATATATCCAACTGAATCAGTTTTTGGATTAGGTTGTGATCCTGATAATAAACAAGCTGTTATGAATTTATTAAAAATTAAGAATCGAGATATTAACAAAGGACTTATAATAATATCTTCTAATTATGAATATATAAAAAAATATATTTCTATAAAACATGTACCATATAAAAATATAAAAAAATTTTATAAACTTTGGCCTGGTAATTTTACTCTTTTGCATCCAGCTAAAAAAAGTGTGCCATCTTGGATAACAGGTAAATCTAAGTTTGTTGCAGTTAGAATAACAAAGAATAAATTTGTTCATAATTTGTGTAAAAATTTTGGAAAAGCGATAATTTCTACTAGTGCTAATTTAAATGGATTGAGTCCTTGTAGAAATATTAGAGAAATTTTTAGTCAGTTCGGTAATAATATTTGTGTAATGTATGGAAATGTAGATTTTAAAAAAAATCCTTCTGCTATTATAAATATAGTTAATGGAGAATATATTAGAAATGGTTAAATTTTATAATAGTTGTTTTTGTTTATTTGGAAATCCTGTACATCATTCTTTTTCTCCTGAAATTCATACAATATTTTCTAATCAAATTAATATTAATTATTTTTATAAAACTGTTTTAGTTTCTAAAGAAAATTTAAAAAATTCTATAAAAAATTTTTTTGTTAAAAAATATAATTTAGGAGCAAATGTTACTGTTCCTTTTAAAAAAGAAATAATAAAATATTTAGATAACTTAACCGAAAGAGCAAAAATTTCTAGATCAGTTAATACTATAAAAAAAATTAATAATAAATTTTTATTAGGTGATAATACGGATGGTGTAGGTCTTTTGTATGATTTAAATAGATTAAATTTTTTAAGAAAAAAAAATAATATTTTAATAATTGGGTCTGGAGGAGCAGCTTATGGAATTGTTCCTAATTTAATTTCTAAAAAAAATTTAGTGTATATATATAATAGAACTAATAGTAAATCAAAAAAGTTAGTAAAATATTTTAAAAAATTTGGTAATATCTTTTGTTTAAAAAGACATGAATTAAAAAAATATTATTTTAATTTAGTAATAAATGCTACTTCTAGTGGAATTTTTAATGAAATTCCTGATGTTCCTAATTCTATTATTTCAAAAAATACTTATTGTTATGATCTTTATTTTAATAAAGAAAAATATACTCCATTTTTAAAAATGTGTAAAAAAAATGGAGCGATAAATTTAAAAAATGGTATTGGTATGTTAGTTAGTCAGGCTGCTTATTCTTGTTTTTTCTGGCATAAAAAATTTCCTAATATAGAAAATACTATAATAACATTAAATAAAAAAATAAATTTATAAATATACTTTTTTTAAAAAAAATATATAAATTTCTTGACTCTTTTTTTTCATTATGTACTATATAATATTTATAGTATTAATTTTTTTTAGTCCCCTTCGTCTAGTGGTTTAGGACACTGCCCTTTCACGGCGGCAACAGGGGTTCAAATCCCCTAGGGGACATTATAATTTTTAAATTTTTCTGTACTATTTTATTTTTTCATGTTATTGTTAATTTAATTTTATGTAGTTAAATTAATAATAATGCTCTTTAAAAAATCAGAATTAAACAAAATTTTATTTATATTTTATTAGTTTGTATATAAATAAGTTAAGACATTTGTGGGTTGTAAGGTTAAGCAATAAAGCGTATATGATGGATGCCTTGGCAGTCAGAGGCTATGAAGGACGTGCTAATCTGCGAAAAGTGTCGGTGAGTTGATAAGAAGCGTTTGTAACCGGCGATATCCGAATGGGGAAACCCGATGATTTATAAATCATCATTTTTAATTGAATATATAGATTAAAAAAGCTAACCAAGGGAACTGAAACATCTTATTACCTTGAGGAAAAGAAATCAATTGAGATTCCCTTAGTAGTGGCGAGCGAAATGGGAAAAGCCCGAGTATACAGATATTAATTGAAGTCAGTAGAACAATTTGGAAAAATTGGTGATAATCGGTGATAACCCAGTATACGAAGACTAATGTTATATCTACTCATAAAGTAGAACGAGACACGAGAAATCTTGTTTGAAGATAGGGGGACCATCCTCTAAGGCTAAATACTCCTGACTGACCGATAGTGAACAAAGTACCGTGAGGGAAAGGCGAAAAGAACCCCGGCGAGGGGAGTGAAATAGATCCTGAAATCATATACGTACAAGCAGTAGGAGCCTTTTTAGAAATAGTTTTTATTTTTATTTTTAAATTTAAGGTAACTGCGTACCTTTTGTATAATGGGTCAGCGACTTGTATTCTGTAGCGAGGTTAACTTAAATAAGGGAGCCGAAGGGAAACCGAGTCTTAAATATGGCAATTTAGTTTCAGGATACAGACCCGAAACCCGGTGATCTAGCCATGGACAGGTTGAAGGTTAGGTAAAACTAACTGGAGGACCGAACCGACTAATGTTGAAAAATTAGCGGATGATCTGTGGTTAGGGGTGAAAGGCCAATCAAACCGGGAGATAGCTGGTTCTCCCCGAAAGCTATTTAGGTAGCGCCTCATAAATTCATCTACGGGGGTAGAGCACTGTTTCGGCTAGGGGTCGTCTAGGCCTACCAAACCGACACAAACTCCGAATACCGTATAATGTTATTATGGGAGACACACAGCGGGTGCTAACGTTCGTTGTGGAGAGGGAAACAACCCAGACCGTAAGCTAAGGTCCCTAAGTTATAGTTAAGTGGTAAACGATGTGAGAAGGCATAAACAACTAGGATGTTGGCTTAGAAGCAGCCATCATTTAAAGAAAGCGTAAAAGCTCACTAGTCAAGTCGTCTTGCGCGGAAGATTTAACGGGGCTAAATTATACACCGAAGCTACGGCAATAAAAAATTTAAGATTTTTTTGTATTTTTTATTGGGTAGGGGAGCGTTCTGTAAGCTGTAGAAGGTATATTGTAAAATATGCTGGAGGTATCAGAAGTGCGAATGCTGACATAAGTAACGATAAAGCAAGTGAAAAACTTGCTCGCTGAAAGACTAAGGTTTCCTGTCCAACGTTAATCGGGGCAGGGTAAGGCGACACCTAAGGTGAGGCTGAAAAGCGTAATCGATGGATTACAGGTTAATATTCCTGTTCTTTAATTTACTGTGATGGGAGGACGAAGAAGGTTAGATCATCCAGATTTTGGACATTCTGGTTCAATCGCGTAGGAATTTATGATTAGGCAAATCCGATCATTTTTTAATCTGAGGCGTTATGACGAGTTATGAAAGTAATAAAGTGATTAATACCATACTTCCAAGAAAATTCTCTAAACTTTATGTAAATTAAAGTCGTACCACAAACCAACACAGGTAGTTGGGTAGAGTATACTAAAGCGCTTGAGAGAACTCGGGTGAAGGAACTAGGCAAAATGGTGCCGTAACTTCGGGAGAAGGCACGCTAGTATTAGGTGAAGAAATTTACTTTTATAGCCGAAACTAGTCTAAGATACCAGCTAGCTGCAACTGTTTATTAAAAACACAGCACTGTGCGAACACGAAAGTGGAAGTATACGGTGTGACGCCTGCCCGGTGCCGGAAGGTTAATAGAAAGTGTTAAGATGTTTTTTTTCTGAAGCTCTTGATTGAAGCCCCGGTAAACGGCGGCCGTAACTATAACGGTCCTAAGGTAGCGAAATTCCTTGTCGGGTAAGTTCCGACCTGCACGAATGGCGTAATGATGGCTAGACTGTCTCCACCCGAGACTCAGTGAAATTGAAATTGCTGTGAAGATGCAGTGTACCCGCGGCAAGACGGAAAGACCCCGTGAACCTTTACTATAACTTGACATTGAATAATGATTTTTAATGTGTAGAATAGGTGGAAGACTATGAAAATTAATCGTCAGGTTAATTGGAGTCGAAAATTGAAATACCACTCTTTATAAATTATTATTCTAACCTAATATCCGTTATCCGGTATAGAGACATTGTCTGGTGGGTAGTTTGACTGGGGCGGTCTCCTCCCAAAGAGTAACGGAGGAGTACAAAGATTGGCTAATTACGGTCGGAAATCGTAAGTTTAGTGCAAAGGCATAAGCCAGTTTAACTGTGAGCGTGATAGCGCAAACAGATGCGAAAGCAGGTCTTAGTGATCCGGTGGTTCTGTATGGAAGGGCCATCGCTCAACAAATAAAAGGTACTCCGGGGATAACAGGCTAATACCGCCCAAGAGTTCATATCGACGGCGGTGTTTGGCACCTCGATGTCGGCTCATCACATCCTGGGGCTGGAGCAGGTCCCAAGGGTATGGCTGTTCGCCATTTAAAGTGGTACGCGAGCTGGGTTTAGAACGTCGTGAGACAGTTCGGTCCCTATCTGTCGTGGGCGTAGGAAGATTGAAGGGAGCTACTTCTAGTACGAGAGGACCGAAGTGGACGTATCACTGGTGTGCGGGTTGTCATTCCAATGGCATTGCCCGGTAGCTACATACGGAAAAGATAAGTGCTGAAAGCATCTAAACACGAAACTTACCCTAAGATTAGTCTTCCCTTAAACTAAATAATTTTAGTTTACTAAAAGGTTGTTGTAGACTACGACGTTGATAGGCTAGATGTGTAAGCATGGTGACATGTTTAGCTAACTAGTACTAATTTACCTGAGAGGCTTAACCTTACAACACCAGAAATGTTTTATTAGTTTTGTTTTTTTCTGTTATTTTATAAAAAATTTATGCATAATTTTTTTTGAACTATGTTTTTAAATTCCTGGCAATACAGTGTTATGGAACCACCTGAATCCATACCGAACTCAGAAGTGAAACGTTTCAACACCGATGGTAGTACAAGGCCTCCTTGTGTGAGAGTAGGTAAATTGCCAGGGTTTTAATATTTTTTTTTTAAATATAATTTATGTTGAAAATTTTTAATACTTTAACAAATAAAAAAGAAGTTTTTAAAACTTTTATTAAGAAAAAAGTTTGTATTTATGTATGCGGAGTGACTGTTTATAGTTTTTGTCATTTAGGACATGGCAGAACTTTCGTAGTTTTTGATATGTTGATAAGATATTTAAAACATATTGGATATAAAGTAAGATATATTAGAAATATTACTGATGTTGACGATAAAATTATTAAAAAATCATTTAAAAATAATGAAAAAATATTTTGTTTGACAAATAGAATTATAAAGAATATGCAAAATGATTTTTTTAATTTGAACATTTTACCTCCAAATGTAGAACCTAGAGTTACAGAAAACATAGACATAATAATTAAATTTATAAAAAAATTATTATTTTTGAAATGTGCTTATATTTCAAAAAATGGAGATATTATGTTTTCTATATCTAATTTTAATTCATATGGAAAATTATCAAATCAAATATTGTTAAATTTAAAAAAAAATAATAAAAAAATTAATTTTTCAAATAAAATAAAAAAAAAAGATTTTGTTTTGTGGAAAATAAAAGAAGAAAATAATTTCAATAATAATATTTATTGGAAATCTCCTTGGGGTTTTGGAAGACCTGGATGGCATATTGAATGTTCTGCATTGAGTTATAAATATTGTGGAAAATTTTTCGATATACATGGTGGAGGATTAGATTTACTATTTCCTCATCATGAAAACGAAAGATCTCAATCTGCTTGTTTTTTAAAAAATAATAATTATGTTAATTATTGGATGCATTCTGGATTATTAATTTTTGATAATGTCAAAATGTCAAAATCTTTAAAAAATAGTTATAGTTTAAGACAAGCATTATTAAATTATGATTCTGATACAATTAGATATTTTTTTTTATCTACTCATTATAGAAAACCAATTATTTATAAAAAGACAAGTTTGCAAAAAGCTAGATTTGCTGTAGAAAGATTATATTATTCTTTATTAAATACTAAAGTAAATAATAGTATTACAAAAAGTTCAAAATATTTTGAAAAGAAATTTATAAAAGCTATGAATAATGATTTAAATACACCAAAAGCAATTTCTATATTATTTGCTATTTCAAAAAAAATAAATTTAGAAAAAAATAAAGACAATATAGACATATTAGCTACTAAATTAATTTTTTTAGGAAAAATTTTAGGTTTATTTTTTTTAAGTTATGATAATTTTTTTAAAAAATATAATACAAAAAATTTTAAAGATAAAATTTCTATTTATAAGATAAAAATTTTAATAAAAATTAGAAACTTTTCTAGACAAAATAAAAATTGGAGTAAATCCGATTTTATTAGAAAAAAAATTAATTCATTTGGTATAATTTTAGAAGATAATGTTAATAGTACTTTTTGGAAATTTACATAGTATAAATTACTTTTTATAGTATTTTTCATATATATATAATACATTTTCTAATAATGAAATTACTGTCATTGGTCCTACACCTCCTGGTACAGGAGTTATATATGATGTTTTTTCATATACTGATTTAAAATTTACGTCTCCAGTAATTGTACCATTTGATAATTTATTAATTCCTACATCAAATATTATAACATTTTTTTTTATCCAATTTTTATTTATAAAATTAGATTTTCCTATGGCAACTATTAATAAATCCGCTTGTTTAGTATAATTTATTAAATTTTTTGTATGTTTATTCGTTATAGTTATAGTGCATTTATATTTTAGAAGCTCCATACTAATAGGTCTTCCTACTATATTTGAATCTCCTATTATAACTGTATTTAAACCCTTTATATTTATTTTATATCTTTTTAATAGAGTTATTATACCTTTTGGAGTGCATGGATGAATTCTAGGATTTTTTTGAAATAAGCATCCTGCATTATATGGATGTAAACAGTCAACATCTTTTTTATACGAAATTGAATTTAATATTTTATTAGTATTCATATTAACTGGTAATGGAAGTTGTATTAATATTCCATCTATTTGTTTATTTTTATTTAATTTTTTTATTAAATTTATTATTTTGTTTTCTTTTACATGATTTTTAAAATTCCAATATTTAAATATATATCCTACATTTTTACATGCATTTTTTTTTTTTTTTACATAAATTTTTGCAGAATAACTGTTTCCTATTAATATAATAGCTATTCCAGGAGGTCTTTTTCCGCTTTTTATTTTTTTTTTTATTTTATTTTTTATTTTATTTTGTATGTGTTCTGAAATTTTTTTTCCATCTATAATTTTATTTAACATTTTTTTCTCTGTTTAAAAATAATATAATTTTAAAAAATGCTTGCAAATTTTAAAAAAAAAATGCATTCTTATATTTTATATAAAATGCACTCTTAGCTCAGTTGGATAGAGCAACGGCCTTCTAAGCCGTGGGTCACAAGTTCGAATCTTGTAGAGTGCAAAATAAAATAATATAAATTTTAAATATGTTTATTTATTATTTTAAATATATTCCTTGCTATTTTTTCTTTGTTTAGATTTCCATTTACTTTATAATAATAGTTTTTTTTACATATTTTGTTTTCTATAAAATATTTTCTTATTTTATTAATTTCTTTTTTATGTTGTTTAAATCTTATTTTTGCTATTTTTTTTTTATCATCCTTTCTTTTTTTTAACTTTTCTCCTGTTATATCATCTATATTTTTAATTTTTGGAGGGTAAAATATTTTATGATATGTTCTTCCTGATTTTTCATGTATTAATCTTCCAGATATTCTTTTAAATATATTATTTTCATTTATTAATATTTCTATTACAAAATCTATTTTAATTTCTTTGAAAACTTTATTTTTTGCTTGTTTAAATGTTCTTGGAAATCCATCAATTATATATCCTTGATTACAATCTTTACGTTTAATTCTATTTTTTATTAATTTTATAGATATTTTGTCATCTACTAATTTTCCATTATTTATTTTATCTTTTATTAATTTACCTAAACTATTTTTTTTTTTACGTTTTTTCTAAATATTTCGCCTAAAGAAATTTTTTTAATTTTATATTTTTTTGATATAGCACTAGCTTGAGTTCCTTTTCCGCTCCCTGGTGCTCCTAATATTATTATTTTCATAATTTTCCGCATTTTATGTTGTATTTTATATAAAAAAAAATTATTTTATTTTTTTTAAGAAATATTTTTTGTTAATAAATTGTTTACTCTCTTTATAAATTTATTTGGTTCTGTTAATGATCCTTTTTCATTTAAAATAGCTTGTTCAAAAAGCATTTTTGTCCATTGTTTAAAATTTTTTTCGTTAGAAATTTTAGATATCATCTTTATTATTTTATGATTAGGGTTTATTTCAAATATATATTTTATTTTAGGTATTTTTTGGCCAGCTGCAGAAAATAGTTTTGCCATTTGAGTGCTCATTTCATTAGAATCTGTTGTTAATGCTACTGGTGTTTCTGAAAATCTATATGTTATATTTACTTTTTTTATTTTGTTTTTTAATATTTTTTCTATTTTCGTTGCAATGTGTTTTATTCTTTCTATTTTTTTTTTATTTTTTTCTATGTTTTTGTTTATAGTTTTATCAAAAGTTTCATCAAATTTATTTACAGATTGAAATTTTATTCCTTTAAATTCTGTTAAATAATTCATCATCCATTCATCTATTCTCTCATGTAATATTAACACATCTATTTCTTTCTTTTTGAAAATTTCTAAATGAGGATTATTTTTAGCTGATTTATAATTATCTGATGTAATAAAATATATATTTTTTTGAAATTTTTTCATATTTTTTACATATTCATTTAATGATAAATATTTTTTTGTACTATTAGTATTAATAGAAGAAAATAATAATAAATTTGATATTATTTGTTTATTTTCTATATCTTCAGCTATTCCTTCTTTTATTATAGATCCAAATTCTTTCCAAAACGTTATGTATTTTTTTTTATCAATTTTTTGTATTAATATTAATATTTTTTTTGTTATTATTTTTTTTATAGTTTCTATATTTTTATTTGTTTGTAATATTTCTCTTGAAACATTTAATGGTAAGTTTTTTGAATCTATTATTCCTTTAACAAATCTTAAATAATTTGGTAAAAATTGTTCAACATCGTCCATTATATATACTTTATTTATGTATAATTTTAATCCACCTTTTTTTTCTCTGTTCCATATGTCCCATGGAGCTTTTGATGGTATGTACAATAACATTGTATATTCAATATTTCCTTCTACTTTGTTATGTGACCATATAATTGGATCAAAATTATCATTTGTTATATATTTGTAAAAGTTAATATATTTTTCTTTACTTATATTTTTTTTTTCTAAAGTCCATAAAGCTTCTGATGAGTTTATTTGTTTCCATTCATGTGTTTTATTATTTTTATTATATTTTTTTATTTTTATTGGTATGTCTATATGATCAGAATATTTTTTTATTATATTTTTTATTGTATAGTAATTTGTTAAATAATTTTCTGAATTTTTTAAAAACAAAATTACATCTGTTCCTACATTTTTTTTTTTTGATTTTTCTATACTATATTTTCCATCTCCACTTGATTTCCAGATAATACTATTTTTTGTTTTATTATTGTGAATGGACAATGTATTTACATGAACTTCTTTAGACACTATAAAAGCTGAATAAAATCCTACTCCGAATTTTCCTATAAAATTATTTTTTTTATTATTTTTTATAGATTTTATAAAATTTTTTGTACCAGATTTTGCGATTGTACCAAGATTTTTTATTACTTCTTTTTTTGTCATTCCTATACCATTATCACGTATAGTAATTTTATTATTTTTTTCATCTAAATATATTTTTATTTCATATTTTATATTATTATTTAAAATTTTTTCTTTTGAAAGTAACATGAATCTAGATTTTTCTATTGCATCAGATGCATTAGATATTAACTCTCTTATAAATATTTCTTTATTAGAATATAATGAATGTATCATTAAATTTAATAATTGTTTTGATTCTGATTTAAATGAATATTTTTCTATTTTCATTTTTTTTCCTAGTTCATAACATTTTATAAAATATTTTTAAATGTTTAATTTTACAAAAATATTATTATTCTTATTTTTATAAAAATCGTAATAATTTTCTATAATTTTATTTAAAAAAATTAAAAAGGAAAGTTAAAATTATTTGGAATTTGTGATTTATTAGAAATATTAGACATTTTTTTTTTTTGAGCTTCAGATATTCTTCTAGATGCGTCATTAAAAGCTGCAGTAGCCAAATCTTCTAAAATTTCTTTGTCATCTTCCAACAGAGTTGGGTCAATTTCAACTTTTCTACAATTGTGTATTCCATTTATTGTTACTTTTACTAATCCTGCTCCAGCTTCTCCAGTAACTTCTATTTTAGCCATTTCTTCTTGCATTTTTGACATTTTTTCTTGCATATTTTGCGCTTGTTTCATTAAATTTCCTAATTTTTCATTTGTAAACATTGTGCACCTTTTTATTATTTTATTATTATATTTTTTTAATAAATTACATAATTTTTAGTAATGTCATTTCTAAACATATTTTTTGACTAGGAGAATCTTTCATTTCTATTTTTCCTTTTATTATAATATTATAATACTTCTGTATTTTTGAAAATTCTATTTTTTTTATTATTTTCATTATTTCATTGTTATATTTTTTCATATATGTTTCTTTTTCTATAGGAAAACCAAATTTTTTTAAAATTGCGAAATGATGTAATAATTTTAATATATTATTAAATATTATTTTACATTGATAATTTGATATATTTATTTCATTTAATATTTCAAACACTTTTTTAATTTTTTTTTTTATTAAATATTTTGTTATCAAAAATATTTTTTTTTGATCTATTTTACCTAATATAGAAATTATATTTTTTTCTGTAATTTTTTTCTTATCTAGTAAAATAGATTGTTCTGCAATATTTAGAGAACTTCTTATATTTCCTTGTGCTTCTTCACATATTGTTTTTATTGCAGATTTTTCTATTCCTATTTTTTCTTTTTTGAGTATTTTTTTTAAACATTTATATGCTTGATTTTCATTAATTTTGTTTAGTGTAAAACACATACATCTAGAAACTATTGTTTCTGGTATTTTTTTTATGTTAGTTGTAGCTAATATAAATTTTATATGTTTAGGAGTTTCTTCTAATATTTTTAACAAAGCATTAAAGCTATGTTTGGACAACATGTGTATTTCATCAATTATATATATCTTAAATCTTCCTTTTACTGGCAAATATTTTGCATTTTCTAAAATTTCTTTAATTTCTTCTACTTTAGTTTTAGATGCTGCATCAATTTCTATTAAATCTATAAAATTTCCGTTTAATATTTCTATACAATTTCTACATTTTAAGCATGAAAAATATCTTATTCCTTTTTCACAACTTAAACTTTTTGCTAATAATCTTGATATTGTAGTTTTTCCAACACCACTGTCTCCATATAAAATCCATGAATGATGTATTTTTTTTAGTTTAAAACTATTAAATATTGATTTTAATATATACTTTTGCCCAACTATTTCTTTAAAACATTTTGGTCTATATTTTCTAGATAAAATTTTATAATTCATGATTTTATAATTATATATTATTTTTATAAAAATTGTAATATTAAAATTTTTTTATATAATGTTTTTGTTAAAATATATTATTGAAATTTTATCTTTATTAAGATATAATGATTTTTATCTTCTGTTAGTCCTTATGTTCTAAAAATATAAATATTTGGTCAGATTTGGAAAAAAGCAGCCAGTTTATATTAAATTAGGTACTTAAGTTAAAGCTAACAGAAGATATATTTTTATATTTAATTTTTGAATATTTTTTTACTATGTGACTGCAAAGTATACATTTTCCAATATAGAGATTTTTTTCTCATTAATTCTTGATGATTTCCTTGTTCTATTATTTTTCCTTTATTGAATACAAATATTTTATCTGCTTTTATTATGGTAGAAAGTCTGTGAGCTATTATTATTAGTGTCATGTTTTTTTTTATTTCAAATAATATTTTTTGAATTTTTTTTTCAGTATTTGAATCTATATTTGACGTAGATTCATCTAATATTAAAATTTTTGGTTTTTTTACTAATATTCTTGCTATAGATATTAATTGTTTTTGACCTTGAGATATGTTATTTCCTTTCTCATTTATTTTCATATGCATTCCATGTTCATTTTTTTTTATAAGATCATATAATTCAACTTTTTTTATTATTTTTAATATTTTTTTTTCAGAAGCATTTCTTTTTAAAGTTATATTATTAAACAATGTATCCGTGAAAATAAATGGTTCTTGTTGTACTATAGAAATATTTTTTGTAATAATCTTTTTGCTAATATTTTTTATTTGTTTATTATCTATATATATTTTTCCATTATTTATTTTATAATGACCTATTATTAAATTTGCTAATGTGCTTTTTCCACTTCCAGTATGACCTACAAATGCAACAAATTGTTTTTCTTTAATTTTTATATTTATATTTTTTAATATTTTTTTATTTGTTTTATGATAAGAAAAATTTAATTTTTTTATTTTTATTTTTCCGTGTTTAATTGGACTTATATTTGATCCATAAATATGTTTTTTTGAATCTATTAACTTAAATATTCTTTCTCCTGATACTATAGATTGTTGTAATGTAGATTGTTGATTTATTATAGATAACATTGGTTCATTTAATCTATTTAAATAATTTATGAATACGTATAAAGTGCTAACTTGAAATACTTCATTAGGAAAGTAATTAAATAATAATATCAAACTACATAATATTATATTTGTGCAAAAACTAAATAATGGTCTTAATAAAAATCCATCAAGTTTTAGTATTTTCATTCTGTAAAAATAATGTAATTTGCTTATTTTTTTTATTTTTTTTAAAAAAATTGTTTCTTGATTAAATTGTTGTATAGTTTGTATTCCATTAATTGTTTCATTAAAAACATTGTTTATTTTTGCTATGTAAGATCTTAATTTTCTTATTATAGGTGTACTATATTTTTGATATATTATCATTATAGTGGTTATAACTGGAAACATGATAATAGATATACAAGCCATTTTCCATTCTAATAAGAACATAGTTATTAATATTATTGTAATTAATATTATATTTCTCATAGTAGATGGAATGACTCTTTCATATAATTCTTTTATGGTTTCTGTATCATTTGTTACTTTAGAAACAATTTGACCTATTGGTTGTTTATCAAATATTTTAATAGGTTGATTTAAGGCAGATTTCATTACATTAAATCTAATATTTTTTATTATTTTAGTAGAAATTTTACTAAAAATTATTATTTCAAAATAGTTGCATAATGAAGATATAATTTGTAACATTATAAAACTAGAAATTATTAATAAGAAAATATGAATTTTTATAGAATTTGTGTCTATAATAGTTTTTATAAAAAAGCTGATTAATATGGGACACAATACTTCACAAATTGATGATGACATAAGTAATATAAAAACATATAATATTTTTTTTTTATAAAAAATGCCATATTTTAATAATCTTATTAAAATTGGTGAAAAATTAAATTTAATTTTATACATAAAAATTTTTTTTCTCTGTTATTTTTTTAAACCTTTTTTTAATTGTTGATATTTAAACATTTTATAATACCATTTTTTTTTTTTCATTAATTCATTATGATGTCCTATTTGATCTATTTTTCCCTTTTTTAAAACTATTATTTTATCTGAATGTATTAAAGTAGATAATTTATGTGATACTATTATTATAGTTTTATTTTTTTTTTTATATTTTTTTAGATTTTTTAATATTTTTTGTTCCGTTTTTCCATCTACAGCAGATAATGAATCGTCTAATATAATTATATTAGCATTAGTTAATAACGTTCTCGCTATGGAAAGTCTTTGTTTTTGACCTCCTGATAACATAATTCCTTTTTCTCCTATTTTTGTTTTATATTTATTAGGAAAAGATAGTATATCATTATGTATATTTGCTAATTTTGCTGATTTTATTATTTCTTCTTTAGAAGAATTTGTTTTACCTATTAAAATATTGTTCTCAATAGTATCAGAAAATAAAAAATTATTTTGATTAACTACTGATAAATTAGAATTCCAATCTTTTTTTTTGATGTTTTTTATACACACATTATTATAAAGAATTTTACCTCTTATTAGCTCCAAATTATTTTGTATAATATTTATTAAAGTAGTTTTTCCTGATCCAGTCGGGCCGCATATTCCTATTGTTTCACCTAATTTTATTTTAAAATAAATATTTTTTAATATTATGTCATTAGTATTTATATAACAAAAATTATATATTTTTATTTGTAGAGTTTTTGGATGTATTGGTAATTTTGTAAAAAATTTTTTTTTTGTTTTTTTTATTTCCATAATTTTTTGTATTCTTAATAATGAAACTTTTCCTCTTTCTGCTATATTAAACATCCATGCTAATGCTAGCATTGGCCACATCATTAAACCTAAGTACATTACAAAACTAGTTAATTCTCCTAAAGTAATTTTATTATTTATTACTAGAAAACCTCCCAATATAATAGCTAATAAATTAGAGAAAGAAATTGATATATGTATTATTGGGTCGAATAGTGCATCTACTTTTGATACTTCTATATTTTTTTCTCCTACATTTTTTATTACTTTTTTAAATTTTTTTAATTTAGTTTTTTCTAATCCATATGATTTTATCATTCTTATGCTTGTTAAGCTTTCTTGTGTATTGCTACTTAATATAGAAAATGCATGTTGTGATTTTTTAAATTTTTTATGTAATTTTTCTCCATATTTTTTAACTATATAAGCCATTATTGGCATAGGTAATAATGATATTATTGTCAAGTAAAAATTTATCTGGAATATCATTACTATGAATACCAATGAGCCTATTACTATAGAATCTACTAATGTTAATACTCCTTCTCCTGCCGCTGAAACTACTCTATCTACATCATTAGTAGATTTTGATATTAAATCACCAGTTTTATTTTTTAGAAAAAATGTAGAATTTTGTTTACTTAAAAATTTGTATATTTTACTTCTTAGATGTATAGCAAGTTTATAAGAAGCTCCGAATAATAATACTCTCCACATATACCTTAGTAAATAAACTATTATTGATATTGAAAATATAAATACTACTATAATAAATATTTTGTTATTAGAATGATTTTTTTTAATAATAGTGTCTATTAATATTCCTATTAATTTTGGCGGGACTAATTGTAACAATGATATTGTTATTAACAAGATTATAGCGCTTGTATATTTTTTCCATTCTTTTAAAAAATACCATTTTAATTTGTAAAATAATTGCACAAAATTTCCTATTTTTTTATATATGTTTGAATTTACATAATCATATTATATCTTTTTATAAATTTTTTATGCTGTATATAAATTTAATAATTATTAAAAATATTAGACATAAAAGATATAATAATAATCATTATTATTATTTTTATAAAAATATTTTTTATCATTTTTTGAATTTTTTAATTTAATAAAATTGTTGTTATTTTATTTTAGCTGGCATTTTGCCAGCTTGTTTTTTTTTGTTATCTTCTTTTAATATGTTTAAAATTTTTATATGGAAAATTTTTTAATGATAAAATCAGTACTTCTTCAACTTTTTTTAATTTATGTATTTTTAATCCAAATAAAATTTTTTTTGGTATTTTTTTTAAATCTCTTTTATTTTCATAAGGTATGAGAACATTTTTTATTCCCTCTCGATGAGCTGCTAGCAATTTTTCTTTTAGACCGCCAATATTTAATATTTTTCCCTGCAATGTAATTTCTCCAGTCATTGCTATGTTGGACTTAACTGGATTTTTTGTTAAACATGATGTTATTGCTGTACACATTGATACGCCTGCGCTAGGGCCATCTTTTGGGGTTGCTCCATCTGGAACATGCACGTGTATATCATGATCTTCATAAAAACTAGTTTTTATTCCTAATTTTTTTGATTGTGATCTAATTATTATTAATGCTGCCTGTATAGATTCTTTCATAACATTACCTAAAGATCCAGTATAAGTTAATTTTCCTTTTCCTGGAACACATGCTGCTTCTATATTCAATAATTCGCCACCTACTTCTGTCCAAGCTAATCCTGATACTTGTCCTATTTTATCTTTTGAAGATATTTTGCTATAATTAAATTTTTTTATTCCTAAATATTTTGTTATATTATTTTTATTTATTATAATTTTTTGTATTTTTTTGTTTAATAATAAATTTTTTACTACTTTTCTACATATTTTAGATATTTCTCTTTCTAAATTTCGTATACCTGCTTCTTTTGTGTAATGTCTTATTATTTTTGGTAAAATATTTTTGTCTATTTCTATTTCATTTTCTTTTAAAATATTTTTTTTTATTTGTTTTGGAATTAAATGTTTACTTGCTATATATAATTTTTCTTCTTCTGTATATCCTGATAATCTTATAATTTCCATTCTATCTAACAATGCATATGGTATATCTAAAGTATTTGAAGTAGCTATAAACATTACTTCTGATAAGTCATAGTCTATTTCCAAATAATGATCATTAAATGCAAAATTTTGTTCTGGATCTAATACTTCTAATAATGCAGAATATGGATCTGTTCTATTATCATATGAAATTTTATCTATTTCATCTAATAAAAATAATGGATTTTTTACTCCTACTTGTGACATTTTTTGAATTATTTTTCCTGGCATAGATCCAACATATGTTTTTCTATGACCCCTGATTTCTGCTTCATCTCGTATTCCTCCTAATGACATTTTTATATATTTTCTTCCAGTAGCTCTGGCTATAGATTTTCCTAAAGAAGTTTTTCCTACTCCAGGAGGTCCTATTAAACATAAAATGGGTCCATTTATTTTTCTAGATCTAGATTGTACGGCTAAATATTCTATTATTCTTTCTTTTACTTTTTTTAGTCCATAATGATCAGTATCTAATATCTTTTTTGCTATTAATAAATTTTTTTTAATTTTTCCTCTTTTACTCCATGGTACTTGTATTATCCAGTCTATATAGCTTTTTATTACAGTAGATTCAGAAGACATGTATGGCATAGTTTTCAATTTTTTTAATTCTATTTTTATTTTATTTTTTATTTTTTTTGGTGCTTTCATTAATACTATTTTTTTTAGTAATATTTTATTTTCATCTTCTATATTTTCTATTTTATTTAATTCTTTTTGAATAGCTTTCATTTGTTCATTTAAATAATATTCCTTTTGACTTTTTTCCATTTGTCGCTTTACTCTATTTCTTATTTTTTTCTCTATTTTTAGAATGTTAATTTCTGATTCAATTATTGCAATTATATGCTCTAATCTTTTTTTAGAATCATACATTTCTAGTATATTTTGTTTGTCTTTAACTTTTAAATTTATATAAGATGCAAGAGTGTCTGATAATTTTTCTATATTTTTTATTTTTTTTATATTGTTTACAATTTCTAATTGTATTATTTTACTTAGTTGTATATATTTTTTAAATTTTTTTATAGCGATTTTTATTAGAATATTATTTTCTTTGTTTGGTATAATTTTTGTTTTAATATATTTTATTTTAGATAAAAAATATTCTTTATTTTTTTCTAATTTAATTATTTTTGCTCTTTCTAATCCTTCTACTAAAATTTTTATTGTTCCATTAGATAATTTTAATATTTGAAGTATTTTTGCTACCGTGCCTACTTTAAACAAGTCATTTTCTTTAGGATCTTCTACATTTGGTTTTTTTTGTGCTATTAAAAATATTTTTTCTTTGTTTTTAATAATTTTTTTTATACATTTTATAGATTTTTTTCTTCCTATAAATAATGAAATTATCATATTTGGATATACTACTATGTCACGAAGCGGCAACAAAGACATATTAACAGATTTATTATACTCAGAATGCATACATTTCTCTCTTAGTTTTTGTTTTTAATTCATAGTATTAATGATATATACTATATTTAAAAAAAATAGTTTTTAATATAATAGTCTGAGAATTCTTGATATGAATTTTATTTTGTATTAATATTATAATATTAATATAGATAATTTAACATTTTTGGTATTTTAATAAAAATTTTATATTATTTTTTTATTATTATTGGTAAGGACTTATTTTGTACTACTGATTTGTTAATAATTATTTCTTTTATATTTTTTTTTGATGGAATTGTGTACATTATATTTAATAATATTTTTTCTAATATCAATCTTAAACCTCTTGAACCAGTCTTTATATAAATACATTTATTAGCTATTTCTTCAATTGCTTTTTTTGAAAATTTTAATTTCACATTTTCTATTTTAAATAATGTTTTATATTGTTTTATTAAAGAATTTTTTGGTTTACACAATACATTTATTAGATCTTCTTTATTAAGTTTTTTTAGTATAGATATTATTGCAATTCTTCCTATAAATTCTGGTATAAGTCCAAATTTTATTAGATCTTTTGTATTTATCTTTTTTAATATATTTTTTTTATATATTTTTTTTTCTATTTTTAAAGATTTATTAAAACCAAAGTTATTTTTTTTTTTTATTCTATTTAAAATAATTTTTTTGATTCCAGAAAATGTTCCTCCTAGAATAAATAATATTTTTGATGTATTTATTTTTATTAACTCTTGATCTGGATGTTTTCTACCTCCATGTGGTGATACTAAGGCATCTGTTCCTTCTATTATTTTTAACAAAGATTGTTGCACGCCTTCTCCTGATACATCTCTTGTAATTGAAACATTTTCTGATTTTTTTGATATTTTATCTATTTCATCAATATATATTATTCCTGACTCTGCTTTTTTTATATTAAAATTACAACTTTCTAATAGTCTATATATTATATTTTCTACGTCTTCTCCTACATATCCTGCTTCAGTTAAAGTAGTTGCATCTGCTATTATAAACGGAACTTTTATTATTTTAGATAATGTTTTTGCTAATAGAGTTTTCCCACTTCCAGTAGGACCGATTAACAATATATTACTTTTGTCTATTTTTATTTTCTTTTTTTTATTGTTTTTTATGTATTCATTTTTTTTATAATGATTATATACTGCTACAGATAATATTTTTTTTGTTTCATCTTGACCTATTATATATTTATCTAATGTTTTTTTTATTTTTATTGGAGTATATTCGTTAAAGAAATTCTTTTTTTTTTTTATTTTTTTTTTGTCTTTTTTTATTATTTTTATAAATATTTTTATACATTCATTGCAAATACAAGAATTTATTCCAATAATTAATTTTTTTGTTTCTTTTTGATCTTTATTACAAAATGAACAATATAAAATTTTTTCTACATTTTTTTTTTTTTTGTTTGTCATATTTTTATTCCATATTTTAAAATATTTTTATTATGTTAAAAATTTTAAAACACATTTTTTTAATATTTTAATTATTTTCTTTTTTTTAGTATAGAATCTATTATTCCGTATTTTAAGGCTTCTTTAGAAGATAGAAAATAGTCTCTTTCTGTATCTGTTTCTATTTCTTCAATTTTTTTTCCTGTGTGTTGTGATAATATTTTGTTTATTTTTTTTTTTATTAATATTATTTCTTTAGCATGTATTTCTATATCTGTCGCTTGGCCTTTATATTGACCAATAGGTTGATGTATCATAATCCTAGAATTTGGTAATGAAAATCTTTTTCCTTTAGTACCTGTTGCTAATATAAATGCTCCCATAGAACATGCTTGTCCTATACATACTGTATTTATATTTGGTTTTACAAATTGTATTGTGTCATATATAGACATTCCAGAAGTTATTAAACCTCCAGGTGAATTTATGTATATATAAATATCTTTTTTAGAATTTTTAGATTCTAAAAAAAGTAGTTGAGATATTATATTGTTTGATAAATTGTCATCTATTACTCCTGTTAAAAAAATAATTCTTTCTTGTAGTAATCTTGAATAAATATCATATACTATATCTCCATTATTAGTTTTTTCAATTACTGTAGGTATTATTGTTGCATAGTTTTTATTTTGTTTATTAAGCATGTTTTTTTATTAAAATATAAAATTTCATTAATTTTTAATATACAATTATTTTTCATTTAGAGCAAAATAATAAGTAATTATATAGTTGTTTGCATTTTTTTTAATATCTAAATTCAAAATAATATTTTATAATGTTTTATAAATATATTATTTTTTTATATATATTTTATTTTTATTATAGAATGTTTTTATTAATAATATTATATTATTTAGATTTTAAATATAATTTATATTTTTATATTTAATTTATTTTTTATATTTTTGGAGATATTTTATGATTAAAAATTTTAATTTGCTAATATTTATATTCATTGTATTTTTTATGTTTGTATTGTCAGAAATAAAAACAAAAATGTTTTTTAATTCTTACGGTTATATTAGAGAACAAGAAAATCATTTAATTATTATATTATTTTTAACAATGTTATTGGTAATAATACCAGTTATTATAATGACAATATTTTTTTCTATTAAATATAATGAAAATAATAAAGAGAAACGTTATACACCAAATTGGGATAATTCCTATTTTATAGAATCTACAATATGGATTGTACCTATGATAATAATTTTATTTTTTTCTTTTCTTTCTATACATTCTACAAAAAAATTAGATCCTAGAAGAAATATAAATAATTTTCATAAAACTTTAGAAATTGATGTTATTTCTTTAGATTGGTGTTGGTTGTTTATTTATCCTAATTATCATGTTGCTTCTATAAATGAAGTTGTGTTTCCTGCTAATACTTTAATTAAATTTAATTTAACTTCCGGTTCTGTAATGAATTCTTTTTTTATTCCTAATTTAGGTAGTCAAATATATACTATGCCAGGAGCAAAAACAAATTTGTACTTAATTTCTAAATATTCTGGAGTATATAAGGGATTTTCTGCAAATTATAGTGGAGAAGGGTTTTCTAATATGAAATTTTCTGTGTTGATTTTTAAAAATAGAAATAATTTTTTAAATTGGATAAAAAAATTGAAACAATCTAAAAATTTTTTAAATAATTATAGAAAATTTAGTTATTTAAAAATTCCGAAAAAAAATAGACAAGTAGAATATTTTTCTAATGTTTATCCTAAATTATTTTATAATGTTATAGAAGAATTTAACTGTAAAAATTCTAATTAATTTTTTTATATATTTGGAGATATAAGAATGTTTGGAAAACTAACTTTATCTGATATTCCCTTTGATGAACCTATAATAGTTTTTACATTTTTTGTATTATTTACATGTTTTAGCATATTTTTATATTTTATGACAAAATTTAATAAATGGAAATATTTTTGGAAAGAATGGATAACTTCAGTAGATCATAAAAAAATAGGAATTATGTATATTATATTAGGTTTGATAATGTTTTTTAGAGGATTTATAGATGCTATTATGATGAAAAGTCAGCAATTTTTGTCCTCTTATCAAAGTTTATATAATAAAAGTGGATTTTTGCCATCCTATCATTATGATCAGATATTTACAGTGCATGGTGTCATAATGATTTTTTTTGTAGCAATGCCTTTAATAATTGGATTAATGAATTTTGTTGTACCATTGCAAATAGGGTCAAGGGATTTAGCTTTTCCATTTTTAAATAATTTAAGTTTTTGGTTAACCGTTAGTGGAGCTATATTAGTTAATATATCTTTGTTTGTTGGAAGATTTGCATCATCTGGATGGTTATCATATCCACCATTATCTGAAATAAAATACAGTCCAGGAGTAGGAATAGATTATTGGATTTGGAGTTTACAAATTTCTGGAATAGGAACATTATTAACTGGAATAAATTTTATAGTAACAATTTTAAAAATGCGTACTGTTGGAATGACATTATTTAAAATGCCTATATTTACATGGACATCTTTGTGTTCTAGTATTTTAATAGTTTCTTCTTTTCCAGTTTTAACAGCTACAATATTATTATTAACTTTAGATAGATATTTTAATTTTCATATATTTACTAATGATTTTGGTGGAAATCCAATGATGTATATAAATTTAATTTGGATTTGGGGTCACCCAGAGGTTTATATTTTAATATTACCTGCTTTTGGAATTTTTTCTGAAATAGTATCTACTTTTTCTAGAAAACGTTTATTTGGATATACTTCATTAGTATGGGCTAGTTTATCAATTACATTATTATCATTTATGGTATGGGCTCATCATTTTTTTACTATGGGGTCAGGATATAGTGTAAATACATTTTTTGGAATAGCAACTATGATAATCGCAATTCCTACTGGTGTAAAAGTTTTTAATTGGATATTTACTATGTATAGAGGAAACATTAAGATGCATTCTTCTATGCTGTGGACAATTGGATTTATAATTACTTTTTCTTTTGGTGGGATGTCTGGAATAATTTTGTCTCTACCAGCTGCAGATTTTATATTGCATAACAGTTTATTTTTAGTAGCTCATTTTCATAATGTTATTATAGGTGGAGTTGTTTTTGGTTGTTTTGCTGGAATAAATTATTGGTTTCCAAAAATGTTTGGATTTTCATTAAATGAAAAATTTGGAAAAATATCTTTTTATTTTTGGATAATAGGATTTTTTGTTACTTTTATTCCAATATATATTTTAGGTTTTTTAGGTATGACAAGAAGAATAAGTCAAAATATAGATTTTGAATTTCATAATCTTTTATTAATATCCTTAATAGGAGCTATTTTAATTCTTTTTGGAATAATATTTCAAATTATTCAATTTTATGTATCTTTTAAGAATAAAGAATTTTTTAATCAGAATGTTTCTGATCCTTGGAATGGTAGAACTTTAGAATGGTCTGTTTCATCCCCCCCAAAATTTTATAATTTTATGCATTTACCTAAAGTAAAATGTATAGATCAATTTTGGGAAAATAAAAATAAAAATATTTTTGAATATGTTAATAATTTTAATGGATTTTATGTTCCAAAAAATACTTCAATTGGTTTTTTTATAGGTGTATTTTCTATTTTTTTAGGATTTTCAGCTGTGTGGAAAATTTTTTGGATGTTTTTGCTATCTATATTTTTTGTTTTTTGTTTTTTAATAAAAAATTTTTTTTATAATAGAAAAGATATTTTTATTAAGTCTAAAAATTGTAATAAAAAGAAATTTTAATATATTTTAATAGGTTATTTACATGAATAAAAATAGTTTTTTAGAAAAAGAAAAAAATAAATTAAAAAATAATTTTTTTAACAAAATTATTAATTCAAATGTAGTATTTGGTTTTTTAATTTATTTGATGAGTGATTGTATACTATTTTCTGTATTTTTTTCAGTATATTTTATAATTTCTTATAATTATAATTGTAAAATTTTTTATGATAATACAGTTAATATATATTATGTATTTGCAGAAACTATTATTTTATTATTAAGTTCTTTTTTTTATAGTGTTGCAATGGTTTTTTTAAAATATAAAAAAAATATTTATTTTTATTTTTTGATATTTTGCACATTTTCATTTGGATTATGTTTTATTTTTATGGAAATTCATGAGTTGATAAATTTATCAAAAATTAATTTTTTTTTATCAAGAAATGGATTTTTTTCGTCTTTTTTTTCTTTATTAATATTACATGCTTTTCATATTTTATTTGGTTTATTTTGGATAGTTTTTATGTTATTTAGATTTAAATTTAGATATTTTGAAAAAAATTTGTATACTCAGTTTTTTTGCTTAGGATTATTTTGGCATTTTTTGGATATTGTTTGGATGTTTATATTTAATTTTGTATATTTATATGGATTTATAAAATGAATAATTATATTAAAAAAGAAATTTTAAAATATTTTGTTGGATTATTTTTTTCTTTAATAATTTTAACTTTTTCGATTTTTTTAATAGTAAATAATATTTTTTCAAAATTGTATAATTATGTAATAATATTATTTTTTTCTATTGCACAATTAGTATTGTATTTTAATATTTTTCTACACATAAAATATAAAAATGATGAGGAATATTATAATATTATTACTATAATATTTTCTTTAATAATAATTTTTATAATAATTTTTGGATCTAGATTTATTATGTTAAGTTTGCATAATAGAATTATGATAAATTAAATATGATATTACAAAAAATTAAATATTATTTACAAATTATTAAACCAGGAATAGTTTTTGGTAATTTAATACCATTTTCCGCTTGTTTTATTTTTGCTTCTGATAGAAATTTTAAATTAAATTTGTTTTTGTTAACTTTTATAGGATTGTTTTTAGTAATTTCTGGAAGTTGTGTATGTAATAATTTAATTGATATAGAAATTGATAAAAATATGAACAGAACAAAAAATAGAGTATTAGTTAGAAAAAAAATTTCTATAAAAAATGCTATTTATTATGCATGTTTTTTATTATTTATAGGATTTTTTATTCTATTTTATTATGTAGATCATTTTTCTTTTTTTTTATCTTTTTTAGGTTTTTTTATTTACGTGTTTTTATATAGTTTTATTTTTAAAAAAAAATCAACTTTTTCTTTATTTATAGGAAGCATTTCAGGTGCAATGCCTCCTATAATAGGATATTATTCATCTTCTAAAAAAATAAATTTAATTTTTTTTATATTTTTTTTAATTTTTTTTTTATGGCAAATACCACACTTTTGTTCTATTGCTATGTTTAGAATAAAAGATTACAAAAATGCTAAAATTCCAATACTTCCTTTAAAAAAAAATATTTTTTTTTCTACTGTGTTTACTTCTTTTTTTATAATATTATTTACAATATGTACTAGTTTTTTGTATTTTTATGATGTTTTAAAATTAATATATATAATATTTTTTATTATAATTAATTTTTTTTGGTTACTATATATTTTATTAGGATATTTTTATAAAAATAAAAAATTTTTTTATATTTCCTTTTTAATTTCTGTATTGTCTAATTTTATGATAAGTTTATTTATTTCTTATAAAAATTTATAAAAATGTATTTTTACATACATATATTTTGTTTTGGTATTCCTGAAATTTTGCTAGATATTTTAATAAAATTATTATTAAATAATTTATTTATATATATTGTTTTATTTGTTTCTTTTTTTAATATTTTATATACCATTAAAATAGATGGCATTCTTTCAAATTTTGAATAAAATTTTCTAATTATTTTTATTATTTTCCAGTGTATTTTTTTTAATTTTATTTTTTCTTTTTTTGCTATTTTTTTTGCAATTTTTGTATTCCAATTTTTATATTTTTTTAAATGTCCGTTTTTATCAAATATATTATTTTTCATATGTTTATATTTTTTTATTTAATTAATTTACACTAATAATATTAGTATTATTTACTTTATATATATTTAATTCCAATGTATTTTATATTATTTTATTTATACATTTTTATTAATTTAATTAATATTATATTTAATTTTTTATAAATTATAAAAAATATTTTTTTAAACATTATATTGTTTACACAATTTATATTGTAAAAATTTTTATATAATTAAAATATATTCATATGGAAAAATTTTTTATATATAATAAATATATTTTTTTATACAAAATATTTTTTTTATAATATATTTTTTTTTGATCTTATATAAAATGCTGCTTTGTCTAAAATACCATTTATAAATTTATGACTTTTTTCAGATCCAAAGTACTTAGCCAATTCTATACTCTCATTTATAGTGACTTTATAAGGTATATCATATCTTTTTGTTAATTCATAAAAAGAAATTCTTAATATTGCTTTTTCTATTTGCCCTATTTTGTTTATTTTGTTAGACAAATATTTTTTTATTAAATTATCTAAATATATATAATTTTTTGATATTCCGGAAATTATTTCATGAAAATAAATTAAATCAGCCCCCCTTGTTTTTTTTTCTTTAACAAATTGTGTTTCTATATCTTTTATATAATTTTTTGATATTTGCCATGAATATAATAATTGAACTGCACATTTTCTAGCTTTTCTTCTTGATTTCATGTTACAAATCCTAATTTATAAAAAAATTTTTATTTATTTTTTATTTATATTTAGTATTGCATAATATTTTAAAAAATGTATAATAATTAAATTATATACTTTATAATTTTTTTACATTAGCGGAGTGGAGCAGTTTGGTAGCTCGTCGGGCTCATAACCCGAAGGTCGTTGGTTCAAATCCAACCTCCGCAACCAATTATTTATTTTGAATAGATTTTATAAATGTTTTTTTGTTTGAAAAAATAATTGTTTTTTTTCTAGTTCTTGTTATTCCTGTGTATATTAAATTTTTGCTTAAAAAATTTTTTTTTTTATTTGGTATTATTATTATAGTTTCATTAAATTCTGATCCTTGAGATTTATGTATTGTTGATGACCATGATGTTTCATAATTTTTTATTACGTAAGTAGGTAATTTAATTATATTATTGTCATTTGTTATAAAAAAAAATTTTTTTTTTTTATTTTTATCATATAATAATATTCCTATATATCCATTGAATATATTTAAATTTTTTTGATTTTTTTTTATCATTATTGGCTTTCCTATATACCATTTTTTATTTTTATTTATTATTTTTTGATTTATCATCATTTTTTTTATATTTTTATTTATTTCTTTTGTGCCAAATGGACCATTTTTTATTGCGCAAAGTATTCTTATATTATTAAATTCTTTTAATATATTTTTAGGATTATTTTTTTTTTTTATAGATTGCCAATATTTCTTATATTTTCTTATTATTATTTTTATCATGTTTTTATATTGGCTAAAATTTTTAATTTCTTTAAAAATTACGTCATTTAATTCATTTTTTTTTATTTCTTTTCTTATATTTTCAATATCATTTTTTAATATCATATTTGAAATTTTTTGTATACCAGATTTTTTTGTGAATCTATATTTTTTTTTTAATATACATACATGATCATTTATTATAGTATTTTTTTTTTTACATTTGTTTTTATAATTTATAATATATTTTAACATTTTTGACATATTATTACTAAATTGGTTGTTTAAATTCTTACATAAATATTTAAAAATATTTATTTCATTTATTGGTGGAAGTTGATTAAAATCTCCTAAAAAAATTATTTTTGTATTTTTTTTTGTAGATTCTATTAAATTTTGAAATAATATTGGAGTTATCATAGATGCTTCATCTATTATTAATAGATCTGCATTTATTTTTTTGTTTTTATTAAATTTAACATATGTTATTTCTGATTTAATTTTTAACAATCTATGTATTGTATAAGATTTGTCTGGAATATTTTGTTTTTCATTTTTTTTAATTTTTAATTTAGATAAATTTTTTTTTATGGAATTTAACATATGATGTGCTGCTCTACCGGTCATAGCTGCTATTTTAATTTTTTTTATTTTTTTACATATTTTTAAAATAAAAAAAATTATTGATGAAATTACAGTGGTTTTGCCAGTTCCTGGATTTCCAATTATAAATATAATTTTTTTTATAATTGACATTATTACTGATATTTTTTGTAATTTATTTAATTTATTGTTATCATATTTTTTAAATATTTTTTTTATATTTTTAATATTTTTATTTATTTTTGTATTTGTAAAAATTTTTGGTAAAAAAAATTTTTTTATAATAAATATTTTATTAAAGTAAAATTTTTTTTTATAAAATATTATTGGAAAATTGTATGATGTTTCTTTCCCTATAATTTTGCTGTTTTCTATTATTTTATCATAATTTTTAATATTAAAAAATTTTTTCCAAATTTTTTTTGGAATATTCTTATTAGAATATTTTTTTTTTATGTTTAATGAAATATGTCCTGTGTTATATGTGTAAATTAATAAAATAATTATAATTTTCACTAATAAATTTTCATTTTTTTTTAATAGTTTGTATAAAAATATTTCTGTTTCATTTATTATTTGTTTTTTTAATAGTTTTTTTAATATTTTTGTGTTTTTCATATTTTATATTATAAATTTTTCCATTCTTTCTATATATTTTTTTTTAGGTAATATTAGTATTTTTCCATATTTTTGTTTTTTTCTTATTTTTGTAAAAGATCTTAAAAATAGATAAAATATGCCTCCAAAATGTTTTTTAAAATTATATTTTTTTAAATTTGTTTTTAAATATTTGTGAATTCCTAATAAGTAAATTTTATATTGAATTTTATATTTATTTTTTATAATAATATTTTTTATTTTATTTTCATTATAATTTTTTTTTTTATTTCCTAAATAATTAAATTTAAAATCTATTAAATAAAATTTTTTTTTCCATATAAATACTATATCTATAATTCCAGTTATAATTCCTTTATTTATTTTAAATTTTATATTTTTATCTTTTAAAAACAAAGACCTAAATGTATTTTCATTTATTTTTTTTTTTATAAAAATGTTAAATTTCATTTCTTGCACAAAATTGTATTTTTTAATTTTTGATAACATTATTCCGTTTTTGTTTATTTTTGTATTAATTATATTATTCATCCATGCATATATTATTTTTGCCCATTTTTTATTTAAATTATATTTTTTTATCTTGTTATTTATCCAATAAATTTTTGTATTTTTATTTTTTATAAATTGTTTTAATATTTCATGTAACATTTTTCCTAATATTTTTCCTCTTGGAAAATTATATATATTAAAATAAGATTTTTTTTTTTAAAAAAAAATTTTTTATTTTATTTTTTTTTTCTATTTTTTTTATTTTATTTATAATTTTTGTAAAACTTGTTATCTTTAATTTTAATTTTTTTTTTATGTTATATTTTTTATTTTTCATATTTTTTATTTTTTGTATTTTTTTTTAAAATTTTTTTTTTAAATTTTTTATTATTTTTTTAAATTCTAAAAAATTTTTTTTTTTTTTTTTTTGAAGTATATATCCTATGCCACTTTTATGAACATCAGTGTGTTTTGATCCTTTTCTATTTTTTGTTACTCCTATTATTATTGTGCAATGCACTATTGCTCTTGTAAGAGATACATATAGTAATTTTATATTATTTAAAATTTTTTCTTTTAAAAATTTTTTTTTACTTTTATTATTTTTTTTTAAATCAATTATTTTTGTATATGTTTTTATGTCATAGTATGTAAAATCATTTTTTTTTGAAACATGCATTATAAAAGGTATTATTGTAATTGGATATTCTAATCCTTTAGATCTATGTATGCTAATTACTTTTATTCCATTCATTTTTTCATTTTTGTTAAAATATTTGTATTTATTTACATTTTTTTGATTTATTTTAATTTCTAACCAATGTATTAATAAATTTATTTTTTTAAATTTATACATTTTTTTTTCTAAAAATTTAGATATATAAAAATATTTTTTTATATATTTTTCTATTTTTTCTTTGTTGAAAATATTTTTTTTTACTATATTTTTTGTAATTATATATTTTATTAAATTTAATATTCCTGTTTTCTTTAAAATTTTTTTATATTTTTTAAATTCTTTTATTTTTTTAAATAGTTTTGTTTTATTTTTTTGTATATCATAAATTTTTTTTATATCTTCTGAAATTATTTTTGTACTTATTGCATTTATTATTTTTTGCTTATTAGAATAATCTATTATAGATTTTAATAATATTAATATTTCTTTTGTTTCTTCTTCATTATAAATATTTATTTTTTTGAATTGATAATATGACTTTATTTTATATTTATTTAATGTTTTTTTTATATAGTAATATTCAAATTTGTTTGCTACTAATATAGCTATGTCTTTTTTAGATATGAATTTAGTTTTATTATGATATTTTATTTTTGCTCTTTTTTTTTTTCCTAAATATAGTAATTTTTTTATTTGTTTAGCACATTTTTTTGAAGACCATGCAAAATATTTTTCTAAGTTTATTTGTGATTTTTTGTAAAATATTATTTTAAAATTTTTTTTTTCAACTTTGTCTACTATTATTTTTATTTTATTGTTTTTTTTGGTATACTTTGATTTTTTAAATATTATATTTTTGTTAACAAATGGATTTTTAACTTTCAAAAATATATTATTTATGAATTTTATTATTTGTGATGATGTTCTCCAATTAGTGTCTAAAAAATATTTATCTTTTATTTTTTTTTTAAATTTATTATATAATAATATATTCGATCCTCGGAAATCATATATACATTGTTTTGGATCCGCAAATATTATCATAATATTTTTTTTGTTATTTTTCCCATATATTTTCATCAAAATTTCTTGTTGATCATAATCAGTATCTTGAAATTCATCTATTATAGCAACTGGATATTTTTTTTTTAAATATAATAAAATATTTTTATTTTTTTTAATCTTTTTTTTTACTATTTTTACTAAATCATCAAAATTTATTATAGACTTGTTTTTTTTTTCTATTTTTACTATATTGGGTATTTTTTGTAAAATTTTATATATTATAAATTCTTTCATAAAAAATTTTTTTTTAAAAAATTTTTTAATATATTTATATAAAAAATTTAATTTTTTATTTTTTAAAAAATATTTTTTAATATTTTTTATTTCTATCATTTGTTTTATTTCTTTAGGAATAAAGTAATCTTTTGTTTTTTCTTTACACCAATTGTTTATTTTATTTTTATATCTTAGTATTTTTACATGTCCTATTTTTTTTTTTTTTAATTTTTTTATTATTTTTTTTATTTCATTTTTGTTTAATTTACATATTTTTTTTAATATTATTATTCTTTTTATTATTTTAAAATGAAATGATTTTATATTGTGTTTTTCAAATTCTGAATCAAATTTAACTTTTATATTGTTTTTAAATATATTTTTTGTTTCTTCAAAAATTTTTTTAGGTTCTTTCCAATATGAATATATTATTTTTGAAATTTCTTTAGAAATATTATAAAAATTTTTTCTCCAAAAATATATTATTGCATTAAAAAAAAGTTTATCTTCATTTTCTAAAATTTTTTTATAGAATCCTTGTTTAAAAAAAAATTTTTTTTTTTGTATAATTTTGTTACAAAATTGATGTATTGTTAATATAGAAGAGTTATCAAAAATTTCTTCTAGTTTATATAAATTTTTAATTAGTTTTTTTTTACATTTTTCTTGTTTTATAATTTTTTTAAAAAATATATTTTTACTATCATTTTTCATACAATCTGTTTTAAAATTTGATATTGTTTCTTTTATTCTTTCATATATTTGATTTTTAGCATATTTTGTGAAAGTTAATATTAATATTTTTTTTATATTTATGTTTTTTTTTATATATTCATTTTTTATATTATTTTTTAATAATAGTCTTAAATACAATATTATTATTGTAAAAGTTTTTCCTGTTCCTGCTGAAGATTCTATTAAAGAGTTTTTTAAAAAATTTATTTTTAGTGGATTTAATTTTTTCATTTTTAACTTTTTTTTTAAAATATTTTTTATTTTTTATATTTTTTTAATTTTTTTAATATTGGATAATGCCATTTTAATGAAGATAAATATATTTTTTGTATGTTTTCTGTATTTGTTTTACTTATTATTTTTTTTATATATAGATTGTTTTTTTCTCCAAAAATATAGTTATTTCCATTCCAATTTTTAATAAATATTTTTTTTGAAATTTTTTTATTTTTTTTTTTTATTAAATTTTTTATCCATATCATTCCTGATTTTGTTAAAAATATTGGATTTTTTATTCCATCTAAATATCCATGTATATATTTTATAATATAATAGTATGATTCTTTTTTACTTAATTTTTTAAATATAATTATGGAATTTTTATAACCTAGCATTTTACTATGTTTTTTACATTTATATGTAGCGCAGAAAAATAAATGATAAAACCAAAATTCTATTATATCATTTAAATTTAATATTTTTGGTTTATAACTTATTAATTTTTTTTGTGAGAAAGTTTTTATTTTTGTTTTTATAATGAAGTTTTTTATTTTTATTTTTATTTTTATTTTTTTAATTTTTTTTTCTACATTTAATTTATATATATTTTTTTTTAATATTTTAGATTTTTGTACTATTTCTTCAAAGATTATTTTTCCAAAATGTTTTTTTGGTAATATTCCTAAAGATAAATAATATTTAAATATTTTTTTTGTATTTTTATTTTTTAATATATTTTTAAATATATCATTACTAATTTTATTTTCTAAACTTTTTGTTAATGTAAATGCTTCTTTTTCAGAATAAATGTTTTTATATTCAAAAAGATTTATTTTTATAATTTTTTTTAAAAAATATTTTATTGGATTTTTCCAGAATGTTATTAAATTTAATATATTAATTTTATTTTTTTTGTGTTTTTTTTTTTTTAATTTAATATTTTTATTTTTATTTTTATTTTTTTTTATTTTTTCATAGTTTTTATATGATATGTCTTGTTTGTATTCTTTTAATATTCTGGATATAATATCTTTTTTATTTATTATAAAATTTTTTAAAAGTTTTTTTTTAAAATAATAATGTTTAGATATGTAGTTAATCAAAATTTCTAATATTTTTATATTATTATTTTCATTAAAATTATTTGTATAACTTATATAAAAATATTTTTCTGCTGAAATTATTAATAATATTATTTTACGTATATTTTTATATTTTTCTTTATAATAATAATTTTTATTTTTATGTAATAAATTAAAATTTTTGCATAAATTTTGATTTTTTATTTTATAATAATGTATTCCTAAAAAATATATTACTTTAAAATTGATATTTTCTATTTCATGTAAATTGCAAAATGTTACAGAATTTAAAAATATGTCGTTTTTATAATATTTTAATTTAATAAATTTTTTAAAAATTATTTTTAGTTCATCCGAGTAAATTTTATTTTTATATTTTATGTTTATTCCTAACTTTATTATATTTTTAAATAACAATTTTATATTTATTTTTTTCTCGTTTTTTTTTAAAAATTTTTTAAAAATATTATTTAATATATCTTTCCATTCAGATAGTTTTTTTTTTTTTGAAAAAATCTTTTTCCATTTTTTTATTATTGTAATTATTTTTATAAATTTTGAAATTAAGTTTTTATTACAATAATTTATTTTTATATATGGTACATAATTTTTGTAAATTAAATTTTTGTTATAAGTTGTATATCCTAGTAAAATTTTTTTTAATGCATAATTCCATGTATTTTCCTTACTTATTTTTTTTAATTTTTTTTTAAAAGTTATATTTTCTATATCAAATTTTACACACATATCTTTTATATATCTTTCTAATAATATTATTTCTTCATTTTTTATTTTATATTTTTTTTTTATAAAATCTGAATATAAAAAATATATTATTTCTTCTATTGTAATTTTATTTTTCTTTAAATCAAATATTCTATAAACAAAGTTTAAAAATTTTTTAATTTTACATTTATTATCACTAATAATTGTATATGGAATTTTTAAAATATTTTTTGAATGGAATATACTGTTTATATATGGTAAATATTTTTTTATTTTGGTTGAAACTATAACTATATCATTTGCACATATATTATTTTTTTTTTTTAATATTTTTTTTATATTTTTATAAAGAATTTCTATTTCTTTATATTTACTACAACAAGAAAATATTAGTATAGAATTGTCTGTTTTTAATATTTTTTTTCTTTTTGTTTGATCAAACATTATATTTTTTTTTATATTTTCTAATAAAGTATTTTTATTCTTTATTATTTTATCTATATTTTGTATATTTTTTTTATTTATTAAATATTTTGTAAAATTCAATGAACTTTTTACTAAATACATTAATAATTTATTTTTTATTATATTTTTTATTATTTTTAAGAAATTATAATTTTTTAAATATGTTATTTTTTTTTTTTTTATTGGTATATTTATTGGTGTAACATATAAAATATTTACGAAAAAATTTTTATTTAGTTCGTTAAAGAATGACATGAAAAATTTAGAAATATAATTAGAATGTATTACAAATATTCTTTTTGTTTTATATTTTTTTTTGTATTTAATGAAATTCTTTAACGAATTATATAAATTATTTTTGTTTATGTGTTTCCATAATTTTTTTTGAAATTTTTCTTCTTTAGATATTTTATTGTTTTTATTATTTTGTTTGTTAAAATTAATTATAATTTTTCGGGAATTAAAAATATATTTTTTTATAATTTTACTAATTTCTACAGAAAATAAAATTTTTTTTTATTATCAAATTTATTTTCAAAAAAATTTTTTATAAAATTATAGTCTTGATATAAAAATATTTTCCAAAAAATTTTTATATTTTTAAAATTGTTTTTTTTTTTTATAGTTTTCCAAAAGAATGTTTCCATAGTATAGAATTTTATATTAGCGCAAATTCCAATTTGTTTTGTAATAAATATTTTTATCCATTGTGCTATGTTATAATTTTCTATTATAAAAATATCTTCTGATAATATATATTTTTTATTTTTTTTTTTTATTATTTTACAAACTTTTTTTATTAATTTACTAATTTTATATGATGTATATATTTTCATAATTTTTATTTTTTAAACATTTTATTTTTTATATTTTTTGTAAATGTTTATATCAAGTTGTGGATACGGAATTGAAATATTATTTTTATCTAAGGATTTTTTAAATTTTGCCATTAAATCCCAGTATACAGCATTTAGATCACTATTATTACTCCAACATCTTATTATAAAATTTATAGAAGATGGAGCTAATTCTGACAATCCTACGACTATATCTCTATCTTTTAAAACTCTTTTTTCTTTATATACAACTTCTCTCAATATTTTTATTGCAAAATCTATATCTGTTTTATATGATACACTTATATTAAATTCATTTCTTCTAGCTGGTTCTCTAGAATAATTTATTATATTTCCTGATACTATTTTTCCATTTGGTACAATGACAACTTTGCCGTCTAATGTTCGTAACATTGTATAAAATATATGTATATTCAAAACAGTTCCTGCGGCATTTCCTAAATCAACATATTCTCCTGTTTTTAGAGGTCTTAATGTTACTAATAATACTCCAGCTGCAAAATTTGATAGAGATCCTTGTAAAGCTAATCCAATAGCCATTCCAGCTGCTCCTAATATTGCTATTACTGATGTAGTTTGTACTCCTATACAGCCAAGAGATGCTATTAAAGAAAATGTTATTATTATATATCTTGCTAAAGAAGACAAAAAATTTGAAATTGTTATATCAATAGATCTAGATATTAATACTTTATTAATACCATTTGATATTATACCAGCAATAAATGTACCAGTTGTAAATATTATTATAGATGAAATAAAATTTATTATGTAACTTAAAACGAGTTCTTGATTTCTTATTATCCAGTTCCCAGCATGATGAATGTCATTTACTACATTAAAATCATTCATTTTATGTTTTTCCTGTTTTTTTGATTTTTTTTAATATTTATTTATAATGTTAATATATTAATAATTTTTATTTAATAAATTTATTGCATTTAACTTTTTAAATATTTTTTCTATTTTTTTGATAGCACATATTTGTGATTTTCTAATCCAATTTCTAGGATCATAATATTTTTTATTTGGTGTTTTTTTATCTTTTTTATTTCCTAATTGATTTTTTAAATAATTTTTATTTTTTTTATAAAAATTTAATATTCCTTTCCACAAATTCCATTGTATATCTGTATCCATGTTTATTTTAATTACTCCATATGATATTGCTTTTTTTATAATATTTTTTTTTGATCCTGATCCTCCATGAAAAACAAAATCTATAGGTTTTTTTTTTAAATTATATTTTTTACTTATATATTTTTGAGATTCTGATAAAATTGTAGGTTTTAACGTTATATTATTTTTATAATATACTCCATGAACATTTCCAAATGACGCAGCTATTGTAAATAAATTACTTATTTTTATTAATTTTTTATATGCGTATTCTACGTCTTTTGGTGTGGTATATAAATGTTTTTTTTCTATTTTTGTGTTATCTATTCCATCTTCTTCACCTCCAGTACATCCTAATTCTATTTCTAACATTGAATCTATTTTTTTCATTTTTTGTAAATATTTAGAACATATACTGATATTTTTCTTTATATTTTCTTTTGATAAATCTATCATATGAGAAGTGAATAAAGAAATCTTATTTTTTTTAAAAAATTTTTTGTCTTCTAGTATTAATCCATCTAACCACGGTAGTATTTCTTTATGACAATGATCAGTATGTAATATTACTGGTATTTTATAAAATTTTGAAACTTTGTGAACATATTTAGCTGCTATAGTTGCTCCTAAAATTGATTTCTTAATATTTTCTTTTATATCTATTCCATTTCCTAGAAAAAATGATGATCCTGTATATGAAAATTGTATAATTATAGGAGAATTTATTTTTTTAGAAGCTTCTAAAACAGAATTAATAGTATCAAAAGTACAACAATTTATAGCTGGTATAGCAAAATTGTTTTTTTTTGCAACTTTAAATATTTTTTTTGCTTCTGAAGCACGCATTACTCCAATTTTAATATTTTTGAATAATTTTTTCAAGTTGTTACACCTTTGTGTTGTTTTTTTTATTTTTTATTAATTCTATTACAGGCAATGTTCCATTTACTAAAAATTTTAAAAATGCTCCTCCCCCTGTTGAAATATACGAAATTTTATTTTTTATTTTTAACAAATCTATTATAGCTAATGTATCTCCTCCTCCAGCTACAGAAAACGCATTACTTTTAGATATACATGTAGCTAATTTTTTTGTGCCATGTCTAAACTTAGTAAATTCAAAAACTCCTAATGGACCATTCCATATAATGGTTTTTGCAGTTTTTATTACTTTTTCTATTTTTTTCTCTGTTTCAATTCCTATATCCATTATTTCTTCTTTTTCAGTTATTTCAGATACTAATTTGTTTTTTATTTTTGTGTCATTAGAGAAATTTTCACCTACTTTAGAATCTATTGGAATTAAAAAATTAAACATTTTATTTAATTTTTTAGCTTCTTTAATAAATTTTTTTTCATGCAAAGATTTTCCTACAAAATTTTTTATTGCTATAAATGTATTAGCTATCCCTCCGCCTAAAATTATTTTATTTGATATTTTTCCTAAAGATTTTAGTAGAGCAAATTTAGTAGATATTTTAGCTCCCCCTACAATAGATATTAATGGTTTTTTTGGATTTTTTAATACTTTATTTATTGATAACATTTCTAATTCCAATAATTTTCCAAAACAACATTTATTTACAAAATTTACTATTCCATAAGTTGATGCATGCATTCTATGAGCGCTACCAAATGCATCCATTACAAAGATATCACATAATTTTGCATATTTTTTTGAAAGTTTTACAGAATTTGATTTTTCTCCTTTGTTAAACCTCACATTTTCTAATAAACAAATTTCACCAAATTTTATTTTTATTGGTTTTAAAATATTTTTTTGAAAAATTATTTTTGTATTTTGTAATTTTTTTTGTAGATATTTAAAAATTGGTAATAAAGAATATTTTTTTTCGAATATGCCTTCTTTTGGCCTACCAAAATGTGACATTAATATTATTTTTGCTTTTTTTTTAATTGCATATTTTATAGTAGGTATAGACCTATCTATTCTTTCAGTAGAAACTATTTTTTTTTTTATTATAGTTACATTAAAATCATTTCTTATAATTATCTTTTTTTTATATATATTTGTATTTGTTATTATGTTCATATTTTTTTTAAATAGTTAATAATATATTATGTGTTGAACCATGATTTTATTCCATCTAAAAACATTTGTGTTGATAACATTATTAAAATTAATCCCATTAATTTTTCTAATGCATTTACTATATTTTCCCCAAAAAATTTTGTGAACATTTCTGTAGAAAGTAATATGAATAAACTAAAACTCCATGCTATGCTTAATGAAATTACTAAAAATAATTTTTGATCTTTATATTGATGTGATAAAAGTATTAAAGTTGCTAATATAGAAGGACCCGCAATTAATGGTATAGCTAATGGAACTAAAAATGGTTCTTTTGTTTCTGTGTCAATATTTTCTAATGTATTGTTTATATTAGAAAATATCATTTTTATTGCTATTAAAAATAAAATTATACCACCTGATATAGATACTATTTGTGTTTTTAAATTTAAAAAAGATAATATTTTTTCTCCTATGAATAAAAATAATAACATAATTATAAATGCTATTAACATTTCTCTTATTAATATTATTTTTCTTCTTTTTTTTTTAAATTTTTTTAAAATAGAAATAAAAATTGGAAGATTTCCTAAAGGATCCATAATTAATATTAATAATATTGTGTTAGAAATTATTTTGTTCATTTTTTCCTTATAAATTAACACAAAAATATTTTTTTTGTTTTAATTTATTTTTACATATTTTATAAAGTTTTTTTAAAAAGATAATTTATTGATAAAAATATATTATTTTTTATTATAGAATAATATATATTATTTATTTTTAAAATTAAATACTTTTGTTAAATTTTTATTTATTTAAATAAATTGTATAAAATTTATATAATATTTTTTATGTTTATCTATTTTGTATTTTAATAATTTTATTTAATTAATTTTTAAACAATTTTTATTGTATTAATATTTTTTATATAATATTTTATTATAATAGTATTTTTTTTTAAATTTGAGGATTATATGAAAAAAAAAGTTGGTTTTGTTGGATGGAGAGGACTGGTTGGATCAGTTTTATTAGAAAGGATGATTTTAAAAGATGATATATATAAATTTAATATAAAATTTTTTACTACTTCTCAAGTAGGTCATAATGGACCAAAAATAAATAATAAAAAATTTGGAATTTTGGAAAATGCATATGATTTACAGAAGTTAACAGAAATGGATATTATACTAACTTGCCAAGGAAGTAAATATACAGAAAAAGTATATTTTAATTTAAGGAAGTTAGGATGGAAAGGTTTTTGGGTAGATGCTTCTTCTCATTTAAGAGTAAATGATAATTCTATTATAGTATTAGATCCTATAAATTATAATTTTATTATGAAAAGTATAGAAGGTGGATGTAAAACTTTTGTTGGTGGAAATTGTACTGTTAGTTTAATGTTAATGGCATTAGGAGGTTTATTTTCTAAAAATTTGATTAAAAAAATTTTTGTGTCTACATATCAAGCTGTTTCTGGTGCTGGTTCTTATTATATAAAGAATTTATTATTAGAAATGGGTATTTTACATAAAAGTGTAAAAAATGATTTGTACAAAAATAATATTTCTATATTAAAAATAGAGAACATAATTAGTTCTTTATTAAAATCAAAAAAAAATGTTGGAATTTTTAATAATATTCCAATAGCTGGAAATTTAATTCCTTGGATAGATTCAGATAATTTAGATGGAAATAGTAAAGAAGAAATTAAAGGAGAATTTGAAACTAATAAAATACTTAATTTAAATAAATTAAAACACAAAATAATTGTAGATAGTTTATGTGTTAGAGTAAGTACTTTTAGATGTCATAGTCAATCTCTTTTAATAAAATTAAACAAAAATATGAATATATCAGAAATAAAAGATATTTTAATGAATCATAATAAATGGGTTAAAATAATACAGAATGATAAATTAAATACTATTACTAATTTAACTCCTGCAATGGTTTCTAGAACTTTAAATATATTAGTAGGTAGAATAAGAAAATCTAATTTCGGTAATAAATATATAAATTTATTTTCTATAGGAGATCAACTTTTGTGGGGAGCTTCAGAGCCTTTAAGAAGAATGATAAAAATATTAATAAAATTATAATTTTTTTATGTTTTTTTTAAAGTATTTTTTATTTTTGTACTAAATATTTGAATGGAGTATATTCTATGTAATATTCTATTATTTTATGATTCATAAATCTACAAAAACTAGGTATATCCCATTTTGTAGATGGATCATTTGATATAATTAGTATTATTTCTTTTTTTTTCATAATTCTGATTTTTTTTCTAAGAAAAATTATTGAATCTGGACATTTATATTTTCTTAGATCTAATATATTATTGTGTTTTTTCATATTTTTTAGAAAAAATTATTTGTTTATATTTTGTAAAAAATTTTATTTTGTTTTTATTATTAGTAACAAAATTTTTAATTTTTTCCAAAAATTTATTTTTTTATTTTTTTTAATTTTTATTTCTATATTGGTTAAATATTGTATTATTTTATATATTTTTTCTTCTGATATTTCTATTGTTTTTTCTATTTTTTTATGTTTTTTTTCATATAAATATTTTATGTTTTTGTTATAAGTAATTTTATAAATTCCATTTTTTTTTGTTTTAATTATTTCTATAATTTTATTATAAAATATTTTTATCATATATTCTATGTTATATTTTTTTTTGTATATTTTATCAATAATTTTTATAGATTTTTTAATTTTTTCTAAAAATAATAAATTTATTAATTCTATATAGTTAAGATTTTGATTGTTTTTTGCAATTTTTTTTATTCTTTTTAAGTTTATTTTTTTTTTATAAAATATTATTTTAGATTGATATATAATTTGTGTTAATTGAATTAAATTATTTTTATATTTAAAATATAAAAAATTTTTGGCATTTTTAGTTATTTGTATGTTTTTCTTTTTTGAATTATATTCTATCCATTTTATTATGTCTTCTTTTTTTTTTATGTTGCAATTTATTAAAGTATATTTTTTTAAAAATTTTAATATTTTATTTAAAATATTAAAATTTGAAAATTTAAAAAAAATTATTATTATTATTAATTTTTGTTTTTTTATTTTTTTTAATTTTTTTAAAATATTTAATAAATTTTTAAGAAATATGTTTTTAGAAAAATTTATTATAATAATTTTTTTATTATAAAAAAAATTATTATTTATAATGTTTTCATTTTTATTTTCTAAATCTATCTTTTGTTTAATACAAAATCCTAATTTTTTAGATTTTTTTAATATTTTTTTTATAGATTCATTAATTAATATTATTTCATTTCCTAAAATTATAAAAAATAATATATTTTTTTTGAATTTTATAAAAATTTTATTTTTTTCATATATTTTTTCCATATATTTTGTGTTCTTTAAAATTTATTAAATGATTTATTTTTTATTTTGTTACTATGTTTAATATTTTATTTTTTATAAATATTATTTTTTTTATTTTTTTCATTATTATATATTTATATATATTTTTTTTTTTTTTTATTATTTTTAATATTTTTTCTTTTTTTAAGTCTTTTTGAGATTTTAAAATATATCTTTTTTTTCCATCAATTTGTATAATAATATTATATATTTTTTCTAAAATAGCTTTTTTGTCTATTTGTGGCCAGCATTTTTTTTTTAGTTCATTTAAAATATTAAATTTTTTAAATATATAGAAAACTATATGAGGTATAAATGGATTTAATATTTTTAATATTATTAATATAGATTCTATTATAATTAAAATATTTTTTTTGTTACAAAATATTTCTAATTTGTTTGTTGTTTTCATTATATCTGATATTGCAACATTAAAATTTTTTTTTTCTTCTATTTTTTTTGTAACTTTAATAACAGTTGTATATACTTGTTTTCTCATATTCTTTTGTTTTTTACTTAATAAATTATGATTAATTTTTGTTTTTATAAATTTTTTATGTTTTAAAAATTTATTACTAATATTCCATATTTTTTTTATAAATCTATTTGATCCTATTATATGTTCTTCTTTCCATTCTATAGAATCTTCTATTGGTGCTGAAAATATTATAAACAATCTTAATGAATCTGCTCCATATTTTTTTATTATATTTTTTGGTTCTATTCCATTATTTTTAGATTTTGACATTTTTGTCATTCCAAAATATTTAATTTTACTATTATCTATTTTATTTATTATTTTCTTTATTTTTCCTTTTTTATTTTTTATTATTTTAATTTCGTCTTTTGAAACCCATATTTTTTTTTTTTTTATAATTTTATAGAATGCATCAGATAATACCATACCTTGACATATTAATTTTTTTACTGGTTCTTTAAAGTTTATTATTTTTAAATCTTTTAATATTTTGCAAAATACTCTAAAATATATTAGATGCATAGTTGCATGTTCTATTCCTCCTACATATAAGTCTACAGGAAGCCAATATTTAGCAGCTTTTTGATCAATTATATTTTTTTTATATTTAGGATTAGTATATCTTATATAGTACCAAGAGGATTCTATAAATGTATCTAAAGTATCTTTTTCTAGATTTGCAATTTTATTATTTATAAGTATTTTTTTTTTTGTTTTATTTTTTATTTTTCTAATGTCTAATATTATTGGTAATTTGCTTTCTGATACAGGAACTATTTTTTTATTTTTTAATGTTCCAATTGGTATTGGGCATCCCCAATATCTTTGTCTGGATATGTTCCAATCTTTTATTTTAAAAATATTTTTTATAGAAATTTTTGTTACTTTTTTCAACATTTTTTTTATTTTTTTTTCAGCTTCTTTACTATGCAGTCCATTTATTTTTTTGTGCGAATTATATAATATGCCTTGTAATATATTTGGATATTTTTCTTGAGTATTATTTTTTTTAATATTTTTTATTACAAATACAATTTTTATTTTATTTTTTTTTGCAAATAACCATTCTTCTTTATTATGAGCCGGACATGCTAGTATGTTTTTTTCTTTATTTTCTTTTCTTATATAATAGTTAGATATCCATATTGGAATTTTTTTTTTTGTAATAGGATGAATTCCACAATAATTTGTTTTATATGATTTTTTTATTTTTTTTTTTTTTTTTATGTTACATTTTTTAAATATTTTTTTTATATTATTATCTTTTTTTACATTTTCTTTTATAAAATTTGTTTTATAAAATAATAATATAAAAGTTACTCCAAACAATGTATCTATTCTATTTGTATATACATATATTTTTTTATTTTTTTTTATTTTTATTAATATTTTTATTCTTTTTTCTTTTCCTATCCATTTTTTTTGCATTTCAATAACTTTTTTAGGCCATTTTTTTAAAAATTTTATGTCTTTCAATAATCTTTCTGCATATTTTTTAGTTTTTATAAACCACTGATTAATTTTTTTTTTTTTTACTTTATTATTACATCTCCAACATCTTTTTTTTATTACTTGTTCATTTGCTAAAACTGTTTTGTCATATTCGCACCAGTTTACTTTGGATTTTTTTTTATACACAATATTTTTATTGTACATTTTTATAAATATTTTTTGTTCCCATTTATAAAATTCAGGATTACATGTAGATAATTCTCTTGACCAGTCATAACTAAAACCCATAGATTTTAATTGTTTTTTCATATTTTTGATATTTTTTTTTGTCCATACATATGGTTTTATATTATGTTTTATTGCAGCTTCTTCTGCTGGTAATCCAAAAGAATCCCATCCGATTGGGTGTAATACATTTTTGTCTTTCATTCTATAATATCTTGCGACTATATCACTAATAGTATAGTTGCGGATATGCCCCATATGTAAGTTTCCTGATGGGTATGGAAACATAGGTAAGCAATAATATTTTTTTTTTTCTTTATTTTCATATGCTTTAAAACTATTGTGTTTTTTCCAATATTTTTGCACTGTTTTTTCTATTACATTATGATTATATTTTTCTTTCATATATTTTCTCTAAAAAATTATTTTATATTATTAATTTTTATTTTCATCTTTATTATTCTTATTTTATTTGTTTTAATGATTTTAAAAAGAAAATTTTTTATTTTTATTTTGTCTCCTATTTTTGGTAATTTTCCAAAATATTTTAATATAAGACCTCCAATGGTATCTACTTCTAAATCTTTAAAATTTGTTTTAAAATATGTATTGAAATGTTTTATTTTGGTTAATCCTTTCACTATAAAATTTTTATTTTTTATTTTTTTTATATATTTATTATTTTTATTGTTAAATTTATGTTTAATTTCTCCTATTATAAATTCTAAAATATCTTTTATTGTTATTAAACCAGATGTTGTGCCAAATTCATCTATTATTATTGCCATATTGATTTTTTTAGATTTTAGTTCAGATAACGTTTTTTCTATATATTTACTTTCTGGTATTATTATTAAAGGTTTTAATATCTTTTTTATAGAAAAAACTTTTTTTCTATTTATTATGTATGGTATTAAATCATTTGTTGTTATAAATCCTTTTATATCATTTTTTTTATTTATTACTGGAAATTTTGAATAACAAGATTTAAATGCAATTTTTAAACATTCATACAAATTATTTTTTAACTTTATTGTAACTATATTCAGTTTAGGAATCATTATTTCCTTTATTCTTTTTTTTGTTGTTTTTATAACTTTTTCTAATATATTTTTAATATTTTTGTTAATTAGTGACTTTTTTTCAAAATTTTTTATTAACGATATTAATTCACTTTTATTAGTTGGTTTATTATAAAATAATTTTTTTTTAAAAATGTTTAAAAATCCTTTATCATGTTTATTTTTATATCTTGTTGATTTTTGATAATTCATTTTATTTTTTTAACAAAAAATATTTTATTTATTATATATTAATCAAATATAAAATGTTATTAATAATTTTTGTATTTTTATTTACAAAAAATTATTTTTTTATATAATTAACTATTTTTTTTATTATATTTATGTTTTTGTAATTTTGAATGTGTTAATAAATTTGATGCTCCATGCACTATTATTTCGTTCCAATAGTCAATTAATTTTTTTTGTTTTTTTATTGATTCTTCATATATTATTGAATTACAAATTATTATTTCTCCTATAAAATTATTTTGTAAAAATTGTGGTGTTTTATACTTAAATGATAGTATATTTACAGATTTTTTTTTTTTTTTATATTTGTAGTTTAATTTTTTCATATCACTTTTTTTTATCATTATTATATTAATTTCTACATCTTTGTTAAATATACGTTTTAATAAATTTAAAATATTTTTTTTTTTCGGGTAAAAATGTTTTGCATGATATTTTTTTATAATATTTATTTTTATTTTTGACATAATCTTTACTTTTTTTTAATTTGTTTATATTTTTTTATATTATTTGATGTTTTAAAAATTATATATTTCCTTCAAAATATTTTCTTTTCATTTTTGTTATTTTTACTGGTACAATTTTTCCTATTGTATTTTCATTGCCATTAAAGCATACTGTTCTGTTGTTTTCTGTTGTCCCTATTAATTTTTTTGAAAAATTATTATTTTTGTTATGTACTAAAACATTTTGTATAGTTCCTATCATTTTTCTGTTCCATTGCATTGTTTGATAAGAAATCATTTTTTGTATTTTATGTAATCTTATTTTTTTTTCTTCTAATGTAGTATTGTCAAGTAATTTGTTTGCATAAGTATTTGGTCGTTTTGAATATATAAAACTAAAACTATTATCAAAATTTATTTCAGATATTATTTTTTTTGTTTTATAAAAATCTTTTTTTGTTTCTCCAGGAAATCCTATTATAAAATCTGAACTTATTTGCATATTTGGTCTAATTTTTAATATTTTATTTACAATATTTTTATATTTTTTTATGTTATATCCTCTTTTCATTAGTTTTAAAATTTTATTAGATCCGCTTTGTATTGGTAAATGCAAAAAATTTACTAATTTTGGTATTTTTTTATATAAATTAATAATTTCATTATTAAAATCTTTTGGATGGCTAGTTATGAATCTTATTCTTTGTATTTCTTCTATTTCAGAAATTTTATATAACAATTTTGAAAATTTACATATATATCCATTTTTTTTATCTTTATAAAAATAAGAATTTACATTTTGACCTAATAAAATTATTTCTTTTATATTATTTTGAACCATATGTTTTATTTCTAATATTATTTCTTTATATGATCTACTTATTTCTTTACCTCTAGTTGTAGGAACTATACAAAATGTACATTTTTTATTGCAACCTTCCATTATTGTTATATATGATTTTATATTAGTTTGTTTTTTATATGAATAGTAGTTAAATTTTTTTAATCCTATTAATTTTGTATTTATTAACAGATTTCTTGTTTTATAATTTTCCACTATCATATTAGACAATTTATGTATTGTTTGTGTTCCAAAAATTATATCTACATATGGTGCTCTTTTATAAATATTTATACCTTCTTGATTTGCTACACAACCTCCTACAGCTATTATTATTTTTTTGTTTTTATGCTTTAGTTTCTTCCATCTTCCCAATTGATGAAATAATTTTTCTTGAGCTTTTTCTCTAACTGAACATGTGTTTAATATTAAAATATCTGCTTTTTTATATTTTTTTGTAATTTTGCATTTTATTTTTTTTTTTATAACTTTTTTTATTATAAATGAATCGTATTCATTCATTTGACATCCCCAAGTTTTTATATATATTCTTTTCATGTTTTTATTTTTCATATAATTTAAATTTTTTTATTTGATGTTTTTTTTATTTCTAAATTTATTAGTTCTTTTATATTTTGTTTTTTTCTTATTTGTTTGATTTTATTTTTTTTTGTTAACAAAAATTCTGATATTAATGGTTTGCTATTATAATTTGATGACATAGAAGATCCATATGCTCCTACATCATGAAATATTAAATAATCTCCTATATGTAATTTTGGGAGACTTCTTGATTTTATATTTCCATTTTTTCCGACAGTAAATGTGTCACCTGATTCACATAGTGGTCCTGATATTACAACTTTTTCATTTTTTTTAAAATTTTTTCTTTTATTTTTTTTTTTTATTACTGATATTTTATGATAGCTTCCATACATAACTGGTCTTATAAGATCATTAAATCCAGAATTTATTAAGACAAATTTATATTTACTAGTTTTTTTTATTGCTCTAACTTCAGATACTAAAAATCCAGATTTTGCAATTATAAATCTACCAGGTTCTGTTTCTAATAAAATTTTTTTATTTAATTTTTGTTCTATTTTTTTTTTAGTTTTTTTCCAACATTGTGTATATTTTTTTATATCTATTTCTTTTTCATTTTTTTTATATGGTATAGGTATTCCTCCTCCAGAGGATATTATATCTATTTTTTTATTTAATTTTATTATATTTTTTTCTATATAGCGGCATACTTTTTTTAAATTTTTAAAATTTACTCCTGATCCTATATGTACGTGAAAACCTGATAAATTTAGATTATATTTCTTTATTTTTAATAAAGCATCTGATATTTTCCATATCCCATGTTTACTATTTTCTCCTCCAGTATTTGTTTTTTTGTTATGTCCATCTCCAAACTTTGGATTTATACGTAACCATATTTTATGTCCAGGTGAAACTTTTCCTAATTGTTTTATCATATCTATTGATCCTATGTTTACAGTAATATTTAAATTTTTTATTTTTAAAAGAGATTCTTTATCAAAAATATCTGATGTAAATACTATTTCATCATTTTTTGGTGTAAAACCAGCAATTATTGCTCTTTCTATTTCTCCTGATGATACAGCATCTATTTTTAATTTTTTTTTTTTCATTATTTTTAATATATTTATATTAGAACAAGATTTTTGAGCAAATCTTATAATATCAAAATCTTTTAATTTATGTATTTGTTTTAAAATAGATTTTTCTTCATATATCCAAAATGGTGTTGTATTTGTTTTTATAATTTTTTTTATTGCATTATATATATTATATTTTTTTTTAATTTCATTTTTCATTTTTATGTTTCTTTTTTTTTAATTTTTTAATTTTTTCTTAAAGTTGGGAATAATATAATATCTCTAATATTTTTAGAATTCGTCAATAACATTATCATTCTATCTATTCCAATTCCCATCCCTGAAGTAGGTGGTAGTCCATATTCTAAAGCTTTTATATATTCTTTGTCATAAAAATTTGTATTTTTTTTATTTTTTTTAATTTGATTTTTAAATCTTTTTTTTTGATCAATTGGATCATTTAATTCTGAAAAACCATTGCTAATTTCTATTCCAGATATAAAAAGTTCAAATCTTTCTGTTAAATTTTTGTTTTTTTTATTTTTTTTTGCTAAAGGGGATGTTTCAACTGGATAATGTGTTATAAAAGTTGGTTGTATTATATTTTTTTCTATAGTTTGTTCAAATATTTTTATTTTTATTTTTTCAATACTGTAATAATTTTTTATATTTATTTTTTTTTTAACGGCTATTTTTTTTATTTTATTTATATCATTTATTTCATTATCTTTTATATTTTTATTAAAATTTAAAATTGCTTGATCAATTGTAATTTTATTAAATTTTTTTTTAAAATTTATTTTTTTTTTATTATATATTATATGAGAATTTTTATTTACATTTTTTAATATATATAAAAATAATTTTTCTATTAATTTCATCATGTCTTTGTAATTAGAATATGCCATATATGCTTCTATCATAGTAAATTCTGGATTGTGTTTGTTGGATATTCCTTCATTTCTGAAATTTTTACTTATTTCAAATATTTTTTCGAATCCTCCTACAATTAACTTTTTTAAATATAATTCTGGTGATATTCTTAAATACATTTTTCTATTAAAAGAATTATGATATGTTACAAATGGTTTTGCTGATGCTCCTCCTGGAATATTTTGCATTATTGGTGTTTCTACTTCTATAAATTTTTTTTTATTAAAAAATTTTCTAATTAAAAATATTATTTTAGATCTAATAAAAAATTTTTTTATAGAATTTTTATTTACAATTAAATCTAAATATCTTTTTCTATAACATTTTTCTTTATCAATTAAACCATATTCGTTAATAGGTATAGGTCTAAATGTTTTTGTTAATAATATTATTTTTTTACATTTTATTGTTGTTTCTTTTGTTTTTGTTTTAAAAACATTTCCACATACACCTATTATGTCTCCTATATTCCATTTTTTAAAATGATTTTCATAAAAATTTTTTTTTATATATTTTTGCGAAATATATATTTGAATTTTTCCAGTCATATCTTTTATTTCACAAAAAGATGCTTTTCCCATTATTCTTATTTTTATTATTCTCCCAGATATTTTTAAACTTTTATTTTTTTTATTTTTATGTTTTTCTTTTATAAATTTATATTTTTTTAATATGTTTTTACACGTTGTATTAGGACAAAAGTTATTTGGATAAGAAAAATTATTTTTTTTTATGTATTTAATACTATTTTTTTTCATTTTTTTTGTTTCTGAAATTTTTTTATTCTTTTTTTCTACTTTCATTTTTAAACACCTAATTTTAAAGTTTCTTTTATAAAAATTTCTAAATTACCATTTAATATAGATTGTATATTTTTAGATTCTATACCTGTTCTTATATCTTTTACTGTAGAAGTATCTAATATGTATGATCTAATTTGTTTACTCCAGGTAATGTCAGATTTTGAATTTTCTAAAATTTTTTTTTTTTTATCACTTTTTTTTATCTCTAAATTTTGTATTTTTAACTTCATTTGTTTTATAGCTTGTTCTTTATTTTTATGTTGAGATCTGTAATTTTGACATTGAGTTACTAAATTTGTTGGTATATGTGTTATTCGGACAGCAGATTCTGTTTTATTTACATGTTGACCTCCAGCTCCTGAAGATCTATATACATCTATTTTTATTTCAGAATTTAATATTTTTATTTTTTTTTTTTTTTTTATTTCTGGATATATATATACAGATGCAAAAGATGTATGTCTTTTTCCAGTAGAATTAAATGGACTTTTTCGAACTAATCTATGTATTCCTGTTTCTGTTCTAAACCATCCTAAAGCAAACTTTCCTAATATATGTATTGTTGCTGATTTTATACCAGCAATTTCTCCTTTTGATTCAGATATTATTTTGGTTTTAAATTTTTTTTTATTAGCCCATTTTAAATACATTTTTAATAACATTTTTGTCCAATCTTGTGATTCTATACCTCCTGATCCAGCTTGAAGGTCTAAATAACAATTATATTTGTCATATTTTTTAGAAAACATTTTATACATTTCTATTTTATTAGTTTTTTTTTCTATTTTTTTTGTTTCTATTTTTATATCTTCTAATATTTCATAATTGTTTGATTCTTTTGATAATTTTATTAAATCTAATAGATATTCTATTTTTATCAAATTTTTTTTTATTGGAAATATTTTTTTTTCTAATCTTTTTTTTTCTTTTTTTAAATTTAACATTAATTGTGTATTTTTCCATGTATGTTCTTTTTTTAACTCATGTTTTATATTTATTAATTTATTTTTTTTTTTATAATAATTTATTATTATCTTTAATTTTTCGTTTTTTTTTTTATTTTTTTTATATTTTTTTCTATTTTTATAATGTCCAAAATATTTTCCTATTATATATTTTTTATATATGATAAAATAAGTTTTGCATAATGTATAAAGATATTTTTATATAATTTTGTATATTTTTAAAGTATTTTTTTTAATTTTTTTGTTTTAATATATTTAATTTAGTTGAGGATAATTTTGAAAAAATCTATTTTTTCATTCTATTTTAAAGATATTTTTTTAAAGGATAAACCA